>NZ_JUEE01000248.1:0-53309 GCF_000802135.1 Desulfosporosinus sp. BICA1-9 | reverse complement strand
TCGGCAAGCGCCTGAAGGAGGCCAAGGCCTTGCTCCCACATGGAGAATGGGGAAAATGGTTGGTCGAATCGGTGAGCTATTCCCAGCGCACAGCCAACAGGCTGATGCAGCTCTTTGAAGAATATGGAGATAAACTGTTCGCTTCCACCGATGACGGCGGCAGCTCAAATTCGTCAGCGCTGACGAATTTGACCTACTACCAGGCCCTTCTCCTTCTGGGGATTCCGGAAGATGAGCGGGAGAAATTTATCCTGCAGCATGATGTAGAAGATATGACCATCCGGGAGCTGGATCAGGCTCTCAAAGAACGGAATCAAACCGCTCCGGAGAAAGAGCAGGCTCAAGTCACGCCCCTGCCAAATAATCCTCAGGATATCAAACTAGAATATCTAACCGTCAAAAAAATCGACAAACCAAGAAGCAGCCCAAAAGCAAGCTATTACAAATACAGCGTTATTTATCAGCTTTCAGTCTGTAACACCCATAATCAGCTTGAATCTGCAACATGCTAACCCCTTCCCTCCATCTGCTTTCACAGACTTCTACGGTACTATGGGTTAGTCGGACTTCCTATAATGCGTTTGCTCATCTTGCTCGTTTCCTTACTTGACTTTGCATACTGGTTTCCCAGACACCATAGGACCTCAGCTGTTCTATTAACATACTTATCATCAAACTCGCCAAGCCCTCTGACCCCGGAAGAACTCTACAAATCTCACCGTTGCGATTTGCATAATGTTGTCTGCTACCGTAAAGACAGTATCGACCCCTTCATTTAGATAATAATTTCGTGGCTCAATTGCTTCACTTTCGTTTCGGCTCGTTTGCTCCCCGCCCTACGCTTAAACCTAATGTTACCATTTCGGCTCCAAGGACTAGGTACAGGCTACTGGTTAGGTATTACCTGATAGGATTTTCCTACTGTATGTTAATAGCTTACTAATGAAAATAGAATTGCTTCCATTTTCAAGAGGAAACATCGCGCATTTGCGTGCTGCTTCGCAGCTCGCTCCTTTGTAATATTATACCATAAATTACCTTCTATCTCAACTACGTTTCTCACCTGAAAGACACGGGGAAGGTTCTTCCGTCAATATAGACGAATCTTTCGTCTCCTGTTGCGTTATCGCAATAATTAGGTTCACCTTTGCTTTGTCCACCCATCATTGTATAATATTAAAAGGCTAAACTAGAGAAGTATGAGGTGGCCTTTTTTGTTAATCTTACTAACGATTTTCAACTCAATGCTCATGGTGACGGGTCAAACCCTTTGGAAATTAGGGGCATCAGGAAAAGAGATTCATAGTCTCGGTCAACTCCTCCGCCTTTTTCTAAGCCCCTATGTGATTGCCGGCCTCACGGTGTACGCCTTTGCGTCCGTTCTTTGGATTTATATTCTAAATAAAGGTGAGCTAAGCTATGTTTACCCCATTCAGAGTACGGCCTTTATTTTTGCCCTTATTATAGGTACAACAATTTTTAAAGAACACCTGACGCCCACAAAGGTCATCGGGGTCTTAGTGATTTGCCTGGGTGTTATTATTATCACACGGAAGTAGGAATTATAATGTGGAAAGCTGTTCAGTATTTACCGGAAAATCTACAGGAAACCATCGCAATGACACGAGAGTATTACGGGGAATCCTGGATTTCTGACATCGGATACTTGAAATGGCAGTATGAAGCCAACCCTGCCGGACCGGCGATGATCCAATTAGCCCGAGATGTGGAAACGGGTCAGTTGGCCGGTCAATATGTAGTGATTCCGATGCGTTTTAAAGCGTTTGATCAAACGGTGAACGGAATCCTCTCCCTAAACACCCTCACTCGCCAAATCTATACCGGACAAGGAATTTTCACTGGTTTAGCCAAAACCGCTTATCGCGAGTGTGCTGAGCAAGGATCGGACTTTTGCTATGGGTTTCCCAATCCGAATTCCTACCCTGGATTTACGAAAAAGCTGGGGTTTACGGACATAGGTTGCGTCCCTTTGTTACTCCGTCCCTTGAACCTTAGAGCCTTGATCAAAGACAAAGTCGGGTCCGCGCTGCTTGCTTCTTTCACCCTTCCCTTCCAGCCTTTTTATAAGGTCAAAGAACGCTCAGATGAGCGCTATGAGGTCTATCCGCTCACTGCCTTCAATCTCACTGAAATGAATGTTTTCTGGGCTAAAATACAAGACAAATACCCCATCATCGGAATCCGCGATGCAGACTATATCCGTTGGCGCTATTTTGAAAATCCCTATCGGGACTATCAGCTTTACGGAATTCGCAAAAAAAATGGTTCTGAGCTTATCGGTTATATAGTAGGACGAACCACCGAAGTGGAGGGTTTGTCTTCTGGTATGATCGTCGACTTCCTGATCGATCCGTGCGTTCCTGATGCAGGAACGCTTCTCATCAATCGTCTCCTACGTTTCTTTGTCGATAACAACATGGATATGGCAGGGTCGCTCATGATGCCCCACACGGAAGAATCTCGCCTTCTCAAAGGAAATGGCTTTTTCACCTGTCCTAAAGCCTTGGAGCCACAACCGTTCCCGGTAATTTACCGCAGGCTGCGCCTCCAAGGGGGAGGCGTAGGGAGCCATGAGAAAGAGGACCATGGAGATGGTGTCCAAGACCCTTTCCTTCAACGAAATCACTGGTTCTTAACTATGGGTGATTACGATGCTATTTAACAAGTGAACTCGTTCAGCTAAAGCTGAACATTGAGACGCCGGTGACGATAGTCTCCGGTACGATAGTCTCCAGTGGAGATTATCGCCGAAGCCATGACGTGATCCCTAAAGAAATACCTACCGGCATAAGATAGATTATCGCCAAAAGCGCACAGCCCTTAATGAATAGGTCGCGCTGAATGATGGGTTTCACCGAGCCGCCTATTCTCCACAGGAAGACTTCATGGCGAAGGATAGACTAATGTTAAGGGCTAGTCCCAAAGGAACACTTTCGCCCATTGGAAATCTACCTCTACCAAAGCAGGATATGAAACACCAATTTTTATAGAAGGATTCTTAGACCCAGATAAATCTATAATTCATTATTTTTTCAGAGAAATAATATTTAGGTTATCTATTAGCCTCATCTGTACGAAAGCAGGGTTAAGCTATGAAGAATATACTAACCGTCGACTTAGAAGAGTGGTTTCATGCTAACTATGACGATAACGTTTTCGATGCCCAAAAAACCTACGAAGTACGTATCGTTCAAAATACGGAGCGTCTTCTAACTCTATTTGCCGAACATAAAGCTAAAGCTACCTTCTTCGTGTTAGGCTACGTTGCTGAAAAGCACCCCCAACTGATTCAAGATATAGCAGCAGCTGGACACGAGATTGCCTCCCACGGATATGCTCATCAACTTATTTACGAACAATCACCGAGTACGTTTAGAGAAGATGTCAGCCAAGCGAAGAAACGCGTTGAAGATATCATCGGCAAGACCGTCAAAGGATACCGTGCACCATCTTGGTCCATCACGACAAAATCCCTCTGGGCCTGGGACATTTTAGAAGACCTAGGGTTCGTCTACGACGCAAGCGTCTTTCCGATCGAAACATACCTCTATGGTTTACCTTCCTCACCCCGTTTTAATTATCACCCTACATCCAACGGTAAGACACTCAACCTCCTAGAGGTACCTTCCTCGACGGTTCGAATTTTCAATAAGAATATCCCTTTTGCTGGTGGCTTTTATTTCCGAGTCCTTCCCTATCCTCTGATTGCACAGTGCATAAAAACAGTCAATAAAGAGGGACAACCAGCTATCGTCTACCTCCACCCCCGCGAGATCGACCCTGAGCAACCTCGGCTCACCCTCAGCAGAAAAGAAGGCCTCATCCATTATTACGGAGTTAAGGGGTGCGAGCAGAAGTTGATACGCATTTTGAAAAAGTTTGAGTTTACTTCGATTGAAGGGTATTTTGGACTATGAACAAGCTAAGCCATTGAAATTCTAGGAGAGGTAGAATTTGAGCCAAGGGCATGCGAATGCTTCTCTCAAAACCTGCCACCTTGAATATTATTAGAAAATAATATTCAATAAAATGGTTTCAATCTATGAGAACATTACAAAGTCGTCTATACAATATGAAACGAGATCAAAGGGTTTACCGCCTCGATCTCGTTTCTTTTTTAAAGGAATTCTTCATTCCTTACTATTTTCGTCTACTCCTATAAGAACTTCCATATAAATTTTTTCAGAAATTCTGTAGTTATTTTCAATTAACTTATCCAAACAAACTTTCAAACTTTCAATTTTACCGTTGAGTTTAGCGAGTTTCAAAAAGCCAATTAATCCAGTCGGTTCAAGAAGCATCGCTTCGGCTAGACCTCGTGCAGCTTTATCGTCAATTAGAATATATTGCGCATTCAATTCCCTAGCTGCCACTATTACTTCTAATTCGCCTCTATTCAATTTACCAATATAGCGATTGATCAGTAGCTCTTCTTTAACGGAATAAATCTTAATATAACCTCGTTTGACAGCCGTTTCTAATTCTTCTTTACCTAGCCGATTCTGCCCCTCTTGGACTACCTCTGTATAAACTGCTTGCGTTACTATTACCTGGTCAAAAAGGTCCCATAAAAGATGTACTAATCCTAAAGAGGCAAGACCAATGACCGGACTAGAATTACAAATCACTAATTCTAATTTTCTGGTCATTTTTTAAAATCCATTTCTTTCAACATTTTTTTGATTGCCCGTTCATCTTGGTACAAATGCTCTTCTGAATATTCTCCCCACGGAAGCCCTTGTTCTTTTAACATGTCCATAAAATCTACTAGTGTTTCACCCGAGAGCTCTGCCGCCTTTTCCAAGGAAACTGTTTTTTGAGCAAACAGATTAATTGCAAAAGCTACTCTGACTTTTTTGTTGATAGAATTCCCATTAATCTTATCCAAAAATGGTAGTAATTCTTCAGGTAATTGTAATTGAAAGGTTGATTGATTTGACATGATTATCAACTCCACAATTTAAAATACTTTTTATCAATTATAACACAAATACAATTGTATTACTTATTATTTGTAAATTTTTGTAAATATAATTGCTTTCCCTCAACTGTATTTTGGGGTGCTGAACAGCATCTAGTACGCATCTTGAAAAAGCTCGAGTTTACTTTAATTGAGGGGAATTTCACTATAGAAAATAAGAAACGAGATCGTAGAGTTTACGATCTCATTACAAGTCTGAAAGCGTTTTCATCTTATAGATTTAAGCTTTACAATGTCACCCCAATTATTCGCTGTAATTAGTTCAATATTTGATAGGCTTTTTCCAAAGGCTTTAATTTCTCCACTTATCTCCGCTATATCAAACGACATCTTATCGTGTTCTGCTTTATTGACTTGTGTTAAATGTTCTAACGCCATTAATATCTGTGTATTTTCGTTAATCTGATTCCTTTGATAGTCTACTTTTTCTGATAATGTATTAATTTGATTACCTCGACTGTCTACCTTTTCTGATAAAGTAGTAATTTGATTTGATAGGGAATCGAATTTGTGATTAAAATCGCTTTTTAAACATTCTAGTGCCTGAAGGATTTTATCTTCCATTCCTATCACTTTCTTTCTATGCTTAATCATATGTTCCATTATATCATAGCACTTCGATAAAATCATTGTGGATTTATATTATCTGCCGAAGACTTGCTTCAAATCGATTATAATGTCCGTGAACAACTTGCACGAGATCGAAGGGATTACCACCTTCGATCTCGTATTTGATTCACATCCGCCCTCAGCCTAAGGAGCGCCTTTCTACTTCTACACGCGACAACCTTCTCCAGAAACCCTACCCAGAAGGAGCGCTTTTCTGCTAAGCGGATGCTTTAGTGCAGCCGCTATCCAAACGAGCGCCCGACGGTTCGCACCCCGTCAGCGCGCCGCAGGTTCACATGCATCCAGCCCTGAGGTTCGGACGCGCTCGCGAACCGTCCAGCTCGTCAGCGGCGTAACGTGCAGACGCGTGCAGAAAAGCGCTCCTCCCCCCGTCGTCGGCGTGTACAAAAAGCTCCCCTAATCATCCCAAATCCTACTCATCATCGAGTTAAGAATAATCGCCAAACTCACCTTAAACATATAATACCCGCTCTTAAACGGCGTAATCGACGAACTCCCAGACAACCGTGCATCCATTTCAACCGAAATCTCTATCACCCTTAACCCGTTCTTAAGTAAAGTTACAATAGCATCAGGCTCCGGATAATCTGTGGAATAATGGGCAGACACAATCCGCAAGGCCTTTTGATTATAGGCGCGAAATCCCGACGTAGGATCCGTATAAACCCTACGCACAACAGACTGGATCGTTTTACTTAACAGATAAATTCCTAAGCGCCGTGGCCAGGCAGATTTATATGACGTTTTCATTAAAAATCTTGATCCGATGGTTACATCGGCTTCCCCCATCAGTACAGGGTCGACTAATTTCTTAATTTCTTCAGCTCTGTGCTGTCCATCTCCATCAACTTGTATGGCAACGTCATAGGAATTCTTCACAGCATAAAGAAACCCTGTCTGAACCGCGCCTCCAATTCCAAGGTTAACTGGCAAGGAGATCACCTTCGCACCCTGCGCACGAGCAACCTCGGCGGTCTGATCGGTGGACCCATCATCAATGACCAGGACATCGAGCCAAGGGGATGCTATTTTTAGGTTTCGGACTACAGACCCGATATTATCTACTTCATTCAAAGCAGGGACTATTGCTAAAATTCTTTTCATTTTGTTTCGTCCTACACGTCCTTACGGCTTATTTCTAAGCTGGCAGGGTTTTCTTCCAAACGTTTTAAGTCATCCTCGAGTAAAGCGATCCGTTGTATTAAAACCCGATTGTTCGAACTTAATTTGGAAATTTCCAATGAAAAATGAACACACAAGACAAACACCAGAACTCCAAAAATTACGAAGATCGCAGATGGGGCATAATAAATCCCCATCAGGTCGGCCAAATACTCTACCCCATTTTTCCAGAGGGAAAGACCGATCATACCCAGACCTGCAACAATCCAAATCAAAGAGTACTCTACCGCTAAGCGTCGCCGACGGACTTGTTCAACGATAAAACCGGTTACCAGCATGCTTGCTATAAAAACGAGAATTTGAACGCGTGACAATTTATCTCCCCCCACCTGTTCGCGGATTCACTCTGGCCAGCCTCCCGATACCTTTAAGGGCCATCACTACCACTAAGGATGCGAAGAGGATCATTGCAGGCATCACGGGTAGCCGATAGCGAGCCCCGGATACAACCGTGATCATACTCACAATAAAACTATAATAGGCTGTAAAAAGCAACAGAAAGCTATACTTTCTAAATTGGAAAAGACTGATAAATACCCCGAAGAGTCCCAAGAGGAGATACCATTTATCCCATTGATCTCCCTGCATTTTATAAGAATCGCCATCAGCAGGAGTAACTGGTTGCCAGAATAGGTTAATTTCTTTGGTTAGCGTGCGCTGCAAAAACTTTACGGGATGCTGAAGGATATAAGCGACTGCCAATTGCTTATATTCCTTTTCTTGTTCTAGAATGGGTAGTTTTTCGATTCGGGCCTTTACTTCTGGATCATAACTTGGTTGAGTAAACGTAAAGTATTGATTCGTCATTGTCAAGGGATTATTCCCTAAGTAAAATTCATAGGAACCATAATTTGATACTGCAATAAACTGATGATACTTTATTCCGTTGCGTATCCACCAAGGACTCATGACTATAATGGTCATCATAACGATGATAGCAAAGTCTCTGATGGCAATTTTTAAACGGCCACGATGCATCCATAAAATCCATAGCCCCAGAACCGGGAAAAAAAGCAACAGTATAGGGCGAACCAGATTAGAAATTCCGATCACCGCCCCTAAGCTTAAGAGGGTTCTGAGTTTTGGCTGTTTGGCCTCTTTAGCATAGAGGGTTAAAACATAAAGGAAAAGCGTGATCGTAAAAACGTAGGTGATCTCTGTAAGAACATACATCCCCCAGAATGCAAACAAAGGGTAGCCTAGGGTCAGAGCATAGGGTATCAAGGCATATCGCTTGCCAAACAATAGTTCACCGGTCTTATACGCGAGCACTGCACTGGCCGCTCCAAACGCAGCGTGCAGAACAAGGATGACCATGCCATAACTTTTAAAGCCGAAGATCCCATAGATCAAGGCCAGGAGCAAGGGATAGATTGGTCCAACCACGTACTCGCGTGTTTGGGCGACCGCTCGTACTGCACCACCATTATCTACCTGGGCAAAATTCCCCGAATTCACGAGCCCATGACCTTGGAGAAAGTTTTCGGCAATATTAGAATAGGTAAATCCATCAGGGGAAATAAAGTAGCTCACACTATATGATTTAATATAGAGTAACTCTATGCCCAAGGCCATCAAAAACAAGAGTCCTGTAATCCAATTATAATGTTTAGCCAATGATGTCCACCCTTTTCGATGTACGAGGTTCGATGCACGAGGTTCGAATTCCAGTGTCTTTATACGTTTAGCCAATGATGTCCATCCTCTGTGATTTAGAGTTTTACTGAGTTAACATATCACTTATAAGCTTCTCATTTGTACTTGGAATTACCCCAGTTCCGCCTAAAATATAAGCTTTGGTAGTCTTTCCAGATAAACTTTGCACGTAAGTTTGAGTATCCGAACTTAGCTCTCCTTTAGGGATCAGGATCATTGGGCTCCCACTCAAGGCTGCAAAGGCACCACCAGATAGGCCATCCGGGAAGTTCTCCCCAGTAGCAATCACAATCGATCGGGGATTTTGGTTGAAATATTTTACAATTTGCAACATCGTATCATATTTTGTCTCCCCAGCCAAGCGAAGGGGTCCATAGCTTTCCAGGGGACCTCCCTTAGCATCAAACGCCGTAGAGATCGCAAACTTTCCTCCTACGATGATGGTTTCAGTCACTTCAAAGTCCTTCAGTATTTGTCTAGAGGCCGTGGGTAACGTGCCTTGTTCCGTTAAAAGGATAGGAATTCCTAAAGCAGCTGCTGGGGCAGAAGCAGATAAAGCGTCTGGAAAACTTGTACTGGATGCCAGGATCACCTGTTTACTCGACCCAATCTTCCGGGCAATGGCTGCTGCCGTATCGGCCGCCGAAGCTCCGAAGATACGCTCATAAACTATTTTTTCTTCTGCAAGTGAGTCCGAGACCTTCTTAATTATGGCGCCCTCTCCACCAATGACATAGACTTTATCTCCAGCCCCCAGCCGTTTTATTTCTTGTAAGACGGCCTTATCGAGCTGATAAGGTGAAGTTAACAGTAAAGGTGCCCCCAGTTTCTTGGCTAATGGAGCAGCCGCTAAGGCATCTTGGAAGCGATCAACCCGAGCAAGGAGCACGATTGGGGAGGAATTGTCCGCCCACCCTTGTTGAGATATTTTGATTGCTGTCTCTTCTGCACGAGTGCCAAAGAGACGTTCAAGGCTGAAGGCCTCTGGTTGGGGTTGAGGATTCGGTATCGGCTCAGGGATCGTGCCTCGGCTTGGATCGTAGATAGGACTTGGGTCCGTACCAGCGCTTCGCGTGAGTTCGTTGCCGGTCTTAGCCCGTTCTGTGAGACTAGCATCGAGAATTGGACCCTCTAGAACCGCCAAATAATATTTATTCGCACTCGCCTTCGAAGTGGATGTCCCTTCAAGGGCTAATTTGTCTGCTTCAGCTAAGAGTTTGATATAAGAGTTAAGGAGACCCGTTTTTGCCTTTGCCGCGAGGCCTGCCTCCAGATCTGACCCCTGCAGAACCATTCCATAATCCTGTACAGCGATTAGGTTGGAGGGACCTGAACCTTCAAGGACCAGCTTATCTGCTTCAGTTATGACTTTGTTTAAGGCACTTAGATGTCCTTGGTTAGCACGTATTGAGATGCTGGCATCTAAATTCGGACCCTGCAAAACCGTCCAATAGTATTTTGCCGCAGTCGCGTAGGAAGAGTCCTTCCCCTCAAGCATCAAAGCATCTGCTTCAGCTAACAAATTCGCATAGGCACTCAGGATTTTCTGGGAGATGATCGATTTATCGGTGACCGTCGGACTATTATAGGCGGTGACATAAAATCCTAAAGCGTAATATGAACCCCAACGTGCATATTTGTACCAGTAATCTCCGTTAGCAGCCTGTGCACCAGGTCCCCCGCCGGATGAAATCAATGAAGTAGGATCAATCACTAAATCTCCTAAATGAGTCGGAGTTGGAGTGCTCCAGCGACTGGAGAAGTAAGGAGGATTCACTGGGGGCAGCATGGATTTAGAGAATTGTGTAGCGCCAGGGATGAAGGTTATTGCGCTATTGTACTTCTGTCCCATGAGATTAAATACCGAATCTTGGTAGGCGGATTTACCCGTAATGACATTCGGATTATTCCGTATTGCCCAACTATTGTAGCCCCACACGGCAAAATACCAGTTTTCGAGAACGTTTCGGTCCCCGTCCCCAATTTTTGGGTAAGCACGCCACTTTTGATTGAGCATCTGGCAACCCACTTCAATATTATAATCAATATCATTACTTAGTTTGTTGATTGTCTCAGTGTCATTGGCACTATATGAGGAGATTTGCATGATCCCAATTCCTATACCGTCGCGTCCTATTAATGGCTTATCCATTAATGGTTGTTTCGTCGTTGCATCCAGTTCGTATTGCTTCCAACCACTCTCCATCCAGGCTATGGATTTAAGGAGTACCGGTGGAATGTTATATTTATTCGCCCAAAATTCTAGTTTTTTGCCGATATCCTGGTAGTAAGCCGTTTGATCAACTGCGGCTGAAACCGATTTTGCCGGGATTAACTGCATAAAAAAAAGTCCTATAATCAGTACTGATATTATTTTCCTGAATGAGTAGGCTCTCATACTTTCTTCCCCTTCCTATCTGTGCAAAAGTCATAGACGACTTTCTCTTCCTTATTCGACATGAAAGGAGATTGTTCCTGCCCGAAAAACAGACCTTATCACCTGCAAATCTCCGCGTATGAAAAAAATCCTCTAGTCAACCTTAAATGGTGAACTAGAGGACTTATTTGGAGTGCTGCTGTCCAGGATTTTTTCTCTGACCACGTCTTCTCATCCGCTTTACGTGCAAGTTGTGCAAGTTGGGGACGGTTCTTGACTTGCATGACTTGCATTCATGATGCACTTTGCAAGTCGTACAAGTCAGGGACTGCTCTTAACTTGCATTATGGTCTATGGCTTCTGAACTTCGACCTCCGAATCAATCAGATGTATGGTCGGTCCTTCGATGCATCGTTCTATATCGTCCTGAATGCCGTGAACCATTATTTCATCTACAATTTCATTTGGCCGTCTCAAATGCCTAAGAACGCGGTAATCGAATATGGCAGGGACTTTTTCCGCCATTATTACCATGCTCCGTGGCTTACGAACCATCAGCCCCAGCATCTGACACGCAGCTTGAAGGGCGTTTCCTTTTTTGAAGGGTTCCGTTAGTTGATGGTATAAGTAGGAATCGGTTTGTCGTTTCAGGCGATTTTCTAAGGCTTGGATCACTTCTGGGCATTTTTCTATTAGTAGATATTCATGATCCTTGGCCTTCAGCTTGGTCAATAAAGATTGAGTGAGTTGAATTAAGCATTCCGTTGATCTTTGTCTGTGCGCGGTCAAGGAGTTGGCCCAAGCCCGACGTACATACAGGGGCTCCGAAGTAATAATCATATTTGCCCCATACAGTAGACATTCTAAGAGAAGAACGAAATCCTCCCCATAGGTAATTTCTTCTTGATAACTTAATCCGTTTTGCTTAAGGTAATCTCGCCGAAATAAGGGTTTTAAAGGTCCGAGGTCATATTCAACTACGTCAACCGCAGATGGATTCCACTTGTGAAACGAACGCTTCAGCTTTCCCAGGTGCGTTTCATTCCAAGGATTCTTCTCACCCTCAACATAATTTTGAATATCATCGGCCACTATATCTGCTTGATGCAGCATAGCCATTTTAAGCATTCTCTCCAGCCTGTTTTTCTCCCACCAGTCGTCTCCATCAAGGAGAGCAATCCATTCCCCTTGCGCGTTTTGGATGGCTACGTTGCGGGAATGGGACGGGCCGGAATTCTTCTTGCTGATGGTTAATTGAATCCTCGGATCCTTGATCGTCTTGATGATTTGCACGGTCTTATCCGTTGAAGCATCATCAACAACGATTAACTCAATATCTTGGATCGTTTGATCTAAGGCTGATCGCAGGGCTTGTCCAATATAATCTTGAACATTATAGGTGGGAATAACCACTGAAACAATAGGTTTCAAACGTCTATACCGTTAAAATGCGCCTTTCCCTGCGAAAACTACGAAAATTGTTTTCCACAGGATTTTTATATCTTGCCAAAAGCTCCAAGTACGAACATAGTCTAAGTCGTAGGCTAAGGTTTCTCCAAGAGTTAGCTCACTTCGCCCGTTTACTTGGGCTAATCCCGTGACACCGGGGAGGACATTAAGACGCTGACGCTGCTCACTCGTATAGAGCTTGGCTATTTCCGGAACCTCAGGACGGGGGCCGACTAAGCTCATATTTCCGATCAAAATATTAATAAGTTGAGGGAGCTCGTCTAGACTTGTTTTTCTGAGGAAATGGCCACTGCGAGTAATACGTGGGTCCTCTTTCTCCTGAAAAACAAAATTCTTCAGATCGTTAACGTTCTCTAGTTTGTCTTTCATCATGGCCTCTGCGTTCTGCACCATGGTTCGGAACTTATAAATCGTATAGAGTTTGCCCCTCTGCCCGACTCTAGTCTGCTTAAAGATCGCTGGTCCAGAGGAGTCGGATCGAATCCAGAGAACAACAAAAAGCCAGAGTGGAGATACTAGCACGAGGAGGGTTAAGGCTACCACAAAATCCAGTATCCGCTTCGCCACGAGTTGCCAACCGGAATATTCAAGCTCTTTACTGCCCGCGGACACAGAACTCTGACCCATCCGTATCTCCCCTTTCAAGCTTACTTAAGCGTTTCCGGTTAAACCTATTTTAAAACGATTCTCCAGCAAAGCCCAAGAGGCTTTGTTTGCAAAAAGTGAATGACTTGCGTAAGCAGCTAGCCAAACTTCGCATAAAACGGAAACGTAGGCGGGGGGGGGGATACGATGTACCCCACCGGCAGCCGAGACAGGGATGTCGAGTTGCCGGGAACCCCGCTGGAGTTGTAGTTTTAGGCGCTAGTTTGGCCTGCGAAACGCACGGAATGAACGGTTGCAAACAAAGCCTCGACCCCAGCGCTGCGTCACTTCCGGAAACGCTCCACCACTCGCCTTACCGCATCCACAACATCACTCGCGTCTTGCATCGTCATCTTTGGATACAGGGGCAAGGAAATTATGCGCTCAAAAATGCCCTCTGCAACAGGGAAATCTCCCTCTTTATATCCATAGGTGTCCCGATAATATGGATGCATGTGAACCGGAATAAAGTGAACACTCGTTCCGATATTTTCTTCTTTGAGTTGTTCGATAAAGGTTCCACGATCTATGGATAGTTTATCCAAATTCAACTTAATGATATACAAGTGCCAGGCATGTCTAGCATAATCCAGTTCAACAGGCGCTTCAAGCTCTGGCATCTTTCCAAACTCCGTATTATAATAGTCGGCAATTTCCTGCCGTATTCCTTGCATTCGTTCAAGCTTACTAAGTTGAGCTATTCCTAGCCCTGCCATAATATCGGACATATTGTCCTTATAGCCCGGAGAAAGAATTTCATAATACCATGAACCGGCTTCAGCATAGCGATTCCAAGCATTTCTGCTCATGCCGTGTGTGCTCATGATGCGCATTCGATTATACAGAGCTTCATCATCTGTCGTGATCATTCCGCCTTCACCGGTAACCAAATTTTTAGTCGCGTAGAATGAAAATGCCGTGGCATTTCCGATCGATCCAATCATTTTCCCTTTATATTGAGTGTAAACCGCATGGGCTGCGTCCTCTAGCACAAAAAGGTTATGTTCTCGGGCAATCGTCATGATTTCATCCATTTCACAAGACTGACCTGCCATATGGACAGGGATGATTGCTTTTGTCCGAGTCGTAATTTTTTCTCGAAGTTTCTTCGGATCAATATTCATGGTAATAGGATCAATATCCACAAATATCGGCTTAGCCCCTGTATGAATGACCACATTGGCGGAAGCAGCAAAGGTCATCGGAGTGGTCAAAACTTCGTCTCCCTCCCCGAGGCCCGCCGCCACAAGGGAAAGATGTAATGCGGCAGTACAAGAGTTCACTGCAACGGCATATTTTGCCCCTACATACTCAGCAAACCTTTGTTCAAACTCCATGGTTTTGGGACCCTTTGCAATCCAGCCTGATTTTAAACTGTCCACAACCCCGGCGATATCGTCATCTTCAATCAAGGGGACATTGTAGGGTAAGAACTCTTGACGTGTACACATTTTGCTTATTCCTCCATTTTGAAGCGCCTATTTTGCATCCTCAGACCCCTAAAGTAATTCTATTAACTCGTTTATCGTTAGATCTGCTTGTTCTAAAATACTCTTTAATGTCTTTATATCAACAATCGCTCCTGCATGAACCGGCACACAAACTAGACTTCCACCGGATCGTCGAAGGTAATGGTGACTTCCTCGTATATGTGAGATCCTAAAGTCCGCCCTCTTAAGCGCAGCTACAACATCCTTCCCCTCAACTCTGGGTATTCTGACCATAATCAGTAACTCACCTGCACTTCGTCCATTTCTACATCAGTTGAAGGGATAGGTAATCCTTCGATCACCAATGCTTCAAGAAAACCCTCAATTGCTTCCTGTACATGTTCGAGTGCTTCTCTTCGGTCAACGCCCTGCGTAACACAACCAGGAAGAGAAGGGACTGTGACAGTAAAGCCTCCACTTTCATTCTTCTCAAGAATTACCTTAAATCTTCTTTGCATTTAGAGAACCTCCTATAGTGGATTTGCTCTGAACTTATCCGACCTCCGGCTTCTGACTTCTGACTTTTGTTATATCCCTAGTTCTCTAAGCCAACGTTGAATGATTTCTGACCAGGCATAATTGTCTTCAACAAATTGTCGTCCTTTTCTGCCCATCTCCAAGCAGTTTGGGTTCCCCTTTAATTCGATAATCGCTCGCGCTAAATCTTCACTGTTTTCTGGTTCTACAATCACACCGCCACCTGAAGAAAGGATTAGTTCAACTGCCTCCCCTTCACCAGAATAGATCACCGGAACCGCCGAACCAAGTGCCGGGAACATTTTCGAGGGGCGCGCTCCCTCAAAGAGCTTATTTTTCTTCAAGGGTACAATACTTGCTGAGGACAAAGAGAAGTACCTCGGCATTTCCTGAACTGGTTGAAAATCCACAAAACTGACCTTGGATAATCCCTTTTCCTGTACGAGTGCCTCGAGCATCGGTTTCTCAGTACCATCGCCCACAAACAGGAATCGGACGTTTGCTTCATCTTTAAGTAATTCGGCTGTTCGAATGACGGATTCAAGACCCTGAGCATAGCCCATAGTGCCGGCGTAGATTAAGACAAAATCTTCCTCTTTAAGGCCCAGCTTCAGAGCCATTTCCTGATCTCGTTCACGAGGTGCAAATAGATCCAGGTTCACCCCGTTCGGTAGAAAGGTGACCTTTTCCTTGGGCACGCCTCGCTTCACCAACGAGTCACGAATCCCTTCTGTTTGGCAAGATATTTTCCAGGCTTTACGATAAAGTAGTCTCTCTAGCCCTTCTGCAGTCCTGATCATCCATTGGCTGTTGACGAGTCCCAAGGCAACGGCTGATTCTGGCCAGAGATCCGAAATATTCATAATAATACGTGTCCGAGTAAGCCACCCATAGATTAAGGCCGTGATTCCGAGAAAAAGTGGTGGAGACTCAAAAAATAGAATATCTTGTTTTCCTGCTTTGCTTAAGCCCCAGAATGAGGAGCCAACAAAGGAAAAATAATTAAGCAAGCGCTTCCAGAATCGTCCTCGTTGCACGGGATAAATCCAAGTCCGCCAAACTGGAATTCCCTCCACCTCATCCTTCATCCGCCAACGTCCTCGGTATTGCGGTGGAATCACGCCACTCGGATGATTAGGAAATGCAGTAACGACCGTTACCTGATGCCCATTTGATTGCAACCCTTTAGCGACTTCTTTGAGCCGAACCTGTGCAGCACCAGACTCTGGTGGAAAGTATTGTGTCAGCATTAAGATGCGCAATTAGACCTTACTCCTTCAAACCTACTTTTTTTACCTTAAAACTTTCCAGATCATACTTAGTTAAATATTATACAATATCTTTGTTCTTTAAATCCGGTCTTATCCTATAATAATCACTACATAAGATCCTTATTAGGCTTTGTCATAACTAGGATCGTTTAAGGAATTTTTTAATCGTTTCACCGTGTTTGGCATATACCGTTCGGCCAACTTTAGCAGCGATGGTCCGGTTCCGGTAAGCATAAAGATAATTTCGCTCCGTGCTGCCAAAACTCTTTTTGAATTTAGCAATACTGGGGATATTGGCCCCTACCATATCATAAAGCTGAATACCCAGAGCCTGAGCTCGTTTTAAGTACTCCCACTGAATGAGATTATTCGGCACGACTTTATTGTACTCTCGATCGGATACTCCGTCTAGGTAATAACTCACATTCCTGTCCCGAGGAAAGATTCCCCCTGCTATAATCTTGCCTTCATAACGAGCAAGTAAAACCACCAAATCTCCACTCGGATATAGGTTCTGCCAAAGGGATGTGAAGTATTCCTTGCTAAAGGGAGGTTCTTTCTCCTGACGATGGTAAACCCCACATGAGAGATCATAATACAGATCCAGCCACTCTTCAAGGGTTTGAGCTTCAACTACCTCGACCCCAGATTTCTCGGCTTTGCGTATGGCATTGCGGCATCGCACTTCCAGCCCCGCCCAAAGGGGTTCTAACTCGTTGGGAATCTGTAAATCTAAGGTGGTGAGTTGCTCCACAGTGTACCCGTTTTGTTCGAGGTCTTCTTTTCCCATTACTTCTGGAAGACCGAGTTCAAGATAGTCTAAACGGTTTTTTGAGGCGTACTCTTCGAGGGCCGATAATACATCGGCCATGGATACATCGCCCAATGGACCGCTGTGAGGGGTGGCCGCACCAGAGAGTGGGCTACCTGCTAATTTGAGCAGGCTCATTTTTCGCTCGACTAAAGGGAGTAAACCCTTCAGTGCTCCCATTTCGTCAAATAAACCCAGGCGGTTAACTCGTAAACCAAATCCCACTTCTATGATTTCTTGCCATTCCCAACGGTGGAAAAGTGACCCCAAAGGCATGCTCTTTTGAAAATCCTGCCAAGCTTCGCGCTCAACTGGCTGTAATTTTAGGCTCACGTTTTTTCTCACTCCCAACGTTATCGGCGATACTAAAGAGCATTCCCATGCTGATCCAGATCAGAGGATCCTCAAAAAAACGGGCTTCGGCTTGTGAGCTGATGAAAACTGTTGTAATCCATAGGAAATAACCCACACCGGTGATATACCGGTCAACTTCGTTTTCGTTTTCGTTTCCGCTTCCATTTCTACTTCCGTTTTCATTTCCGTTTTCATTTCTGTTTTTATTTTGGTTTTTACTTTGGTTTTTACTTCTGCTATGCTCGAGCCCACCCTTACGTAATCGCCAAAGTACCCGCATCAAAGCTAACCAGACCCAGGTCAGGGCAGCCAGTCCTATTAATCCCAGTTCTGCTGCAATCGTGAGCAGGGTTGTATGCGAGAGGGTTGCCCCCTCAACATCTGGGATCACTGTTTTCAAGTACAGGTATTGAGTTAAAAACATTTTCTGAAAGCCACCTAATCCTACCCCAACGACCGGATGATCTGTGAACATTGCCCAGGCCGCTTTCCAGAGATATTGCCTCTGGGCATCTAAAGCGCCAAATCCTTCCCGAAATGTCAGCAGACGCTGCCAAATGGTGGGGCGCATAGCCAAAATCACTGTTCCGATGAGTCCCAAGAACCCAATGGGCAGAATCATCTTTTTCCGTGGAATCAGCAGGAGCATAAGTACTAAGACCATCGCCAAAGTAAGAAGTCCGCTGCGGGAGAGTGTAATGGCTAACCCCCCCAGCAAACCCAAAAGGGATCCCATATAAATTATACGTTTCCGCACTTCGGTATTAAGGTATTGGAGAATTAAATTTGCTACAATCGCTAAAATTAGATACCGAGCAAAAATATTCGGATCGACAAAGGTCGCGTTAACACGGGCAATCATGCCCTCAGCCAAATATCCCCGCCAAATAAAATGGCGTGTCACACCTTCATAAAGGGCCAGTGGGACCATCGCCACCCCAACCCAATGTACAACTCGAAAAGGCCAGAGGATGTGTTTGCGTTCTGTAAGCAGGCCAATGCTAAGATAAAGGGAAAATAAGGTCAGCAATCGAACAACTTCAACGACTGTATTACTTCGATCGACGGAATAAAGGAAGCTCAAGGCACCGACTACAATATAAATCATAAGCGCTCGAGTTAAGTAATGAGTTAGGATTACTTTTAGTTCTCGGCGTTTTTCTGGTTCTATCCAAAGACACCTAAGGGCCGCCCCAATGATACCAAGGGTTAGAAGACGAGCGAGACTATTTATCTGAGAACCAAGCGGTCCCAAAGGAGGAAACCACTCAATAGAAATCTCTAAAGCGATCGCTCCTGCTAGTAACCAAATTAAGACTGCTGGCTTTTTCCAGCCCCAATAGAGTACTGTAGCTACACTAGCCAAGAAAAACAGCCATTTTAAGATGAGAAGCCCCATGTTAGCTCTCTCCTTCCACTTCAAGTGTAACTAAAGTTTGGACTGGAAAATCGATATAACCGTCTCCCGCCTCATAGGGAACGGAAGCCACCCGAACCTTATGAGGGTCGAGATGTAGGCGAATTCGAACGGGCGGGATCGTAGGTCTACGCTCTTGGTTTTGGTCTGAGTTTTGGTCCTGATTTGGGAGAGTACACGAAATCTGCCATTGTGTCCCTTGGATCTTAAGTTCGACCTTACACTGACGTCTTAAAGTAAACCAACGTAGAACATCTCTTGGTACGGCGATCCAGGCACCATCTGCCCTCCCCTGTTCAATCAAGCGTTCATAGACTTCTCCCCAATAACGGGGAGCGGTAAAACTCTGATTATGCCAGAGTAAACTTACTGCTCCACCCAAGCGCTTTGCCCAGTCCAAAATCGGTTTTGCCTTGTGAAAGGCATCCTCCCGATTTAAGTCAAGGTGCTCCTCTCCCAAAAGGGCACCGTCTTGGATATGGAGCGGAAGTTCCCAGAGAGTCTGGCAATTCAGCGGATGGTAGGGTTGCAGGGTTCCAGCACGAAAGCCGACAACTTCATTGAATCCAAACGTCGCATCATACAGGAATCTACCCTCTTCCAATACCTTAAAGGATTCTGGGGATTGAAAGTATAGCCAGTGCATTCGAACCCCAATCTCATCCCGTCTGGTCAGATTAGCGATACGGCTATGTTCGGCCCAGGCTGAAGGTTCGTTATGCCAAGCATCAATACCATGGACCCCTGCCTCCCATCCACCCTCTTCCAAGTGGTTGAGCAATTCTTTATAAGTACTCACGTCATAATACGACGCTCTGTTTGTCGGCGCACTTTCTATATCTCTGTCTTTGTCAGTCTCATTATCTTTGTCTTTATTTTTCCTTAATCGTTCCGGCAAAATACCCGGTTTCTCTGGAAAGGGCATAAAATAAAGACTCGACCGAACCCCTAAGCGTTTCTCCAGCTCGAGAAGCTTTGGCAGGGCCCGCTGCCAGACATCATGCCCAACTCCTAGCTTCGCCGCCCACGTTCTGGCCATTTCCCAAATCGTGCGGAAGTGTTCTGACGTCTGTACCTTTCCCCCTCGCCAGCGTTTCCAATTCAGAACCGAACTACGGTAGAAATATCCCAAAAAGGTGCGGGCAATAGGCATTTCCTTAAGGCTTAAGATATCGATGTCATGGGTTAACGTCATGGCATAGGAATATCCCCAGGGGATGGGCGGGAGTTCTATGTAATTTCTAACTTCCTGGCGTAAGACCTCACGAATTTCCTCGAGGATCAGATCGAAGGTAGGCTTGCTCACGTCCTTTTCGGTATACTCTCGACCATCCATAAGCAGGCGAGTCCCCTCCAGACCAAGATTAAATGCAAACGTCTTGATTCGAAGACCTGAGTTTTCTCCGCTTACCGGCCCACAGACCAAGATTAGAGTATTAGTCTTTAGTCCTCTTAAGCTGGAGAGGGAAATTCCATCAACTAAGATCGCCTTGTATTCGGAAAATGTCTCGCATTGTGAAACCACACCCCAGTCCACTCCCAAGAGACCCGCGATCTCTCTATAAACCGGCTTTAGGTGTTCTGAGACGAAAAACCCCACTTGTCCTGATCTTGATCCTTGTATCGTTTTTTGTGCTTCGCTCACGAAGCTCACCCTCTTTTCCCTTCCATGGCCGCCACGATCTCTGCACTGGCCCGACCGTTACCATAAAGATTTTCTAGATAAAGTGGCAAGGGTTGGTTGCGGTAATTCATGACTGCTCCCACAATCTCCTCCGGATTGGCGCCCGTAAGGGTATTCCAACCCGTATTCACGGTCTCTACCCATTCAGTTTCATCTCTTAGAGTCACACAAGGAACTTGCCATAGATACGCTTCTTTCTGGACACCTCCAGAGTCTGTCAGAATGAATTCCGCCTCTTTTTCTAAAAAAATCATTTCTAAATATCCCACAGGCTCTATAACATCAACATTCTTTGGTATCGTCAGATGGTGATCTTTGAGGAGTTTCTTAGTTCGTGGATGTAGAGGGAGCACAATCTGTCCCTCGATTTGGGCAAAAGCATGCATAATCCCCTGAAGCCGACTCGGATCATCCGTATTTTCGGCCCGATGCACGGTGGCTAAAAGGTAGGATTTCTTCGGATAACGAAGGTTCTTCTGAAGACTTCGTTCCTCTGCCCGCCGAGCATGGTAGTAAAGGGCATCCGCCATAACATCTCCGGTCCGTACTACCCCTTGAGTTAGGCCTTCCAGACTGAGATTTTTCACGGCCTGATCAGTCGGGCAAAACATCAGAGTTGAGATATGATCTGTCAGCACTCGGTTCACTTCTTCTGGCATCTGACGATTATAACTCCTCAACCCCGCTTCAACATGAGCAATCGGAATATGCAGCTTTGCTGCGGCCAAAGCACCTGCCAAGGTGGAATTTGTGTCTCCATAGACGAGAACCCAATCGGGTTTTTCCTTCAGGAGTATCTCTTCTACTCTAGTTAACATTTCTCCCGTTTGAGCACCATGCTGTTTTGAACCAACCCCTAGAAAGTAATCGGGCTTGGGAATTCCTAATTCTTCGAAGAACACATCCGACATTTGGTAATCGTAATGTTGACCAGTATGGATTATTTTCTCCTCATGGTTTTTCCGTAAAGCCTCTGAAAGCGGCGCGGCTTTTATAAATTGAGGTCTTGCACCCAGGACGGTAATCACCTTCATGCTTCTTGCTCCTTGTATATCGAATTAGTTAATTGCCTAGCTATCAACACAACCCATTTTCACGATTTTATGCGACTCGTGACCTTTTAGCAAGTAAAGTGGAGTGGGACAACTGACCTGTCCCCTCGTCCCTTGCCTCTAACTCCTCGGTTTTAACCGACTTGTCACCTGGCGGACGAGATACCCACCAATGCGTCGAAAATCATTATCGAGACTGATCAGGATTATTAAATATAAGGTTCCGGCAATGGCCGCTGATGTTAAAGGGTGAAGATGACGAAGGAAATAGGCAGTGAGGCCCATAGCCAGTGAGGCTAAGAGAACGATAGGAAGTTGTTTGAAGGTTTGAAGTTTATAAACGTAACGCCGAACAACCCAGTAGAACGCAACGTAGACATACAATTCGGTGATCAATGTCGCTACGCTCGCTCCATATATCCCATAGCGAGGAATTGCATATAGATTAATCACGATATTTATTAAAGCGGCACTACCCTGAATCTTTGCACGGGTCCATTGCCGATCTGTGGTTGTCAACACATCCCCCAGGGAGAAACTCAGGCATTCCAGAGCAAAAAACCAACTTAGAATCATCATGATCGGAACAGACTCTGGAAAACGACCGTTATAAAGCCAGGTCAACAATGGATCTGCTAAAACAAACAGTAGAACACTCCCGGGAATTCCAACTGCACTTAAGACTTTAAAAATCTTTTCGATGGTTCCTCGATGTTTTTCCTTACTTTCCACTCCGAGCTGGAATAGAATTGGGTAAAGTACGCTCGTTAAAATCCCCGGTATAAACAAGAGAATTGCAATTAAGCGATAGGCTGCCGAATAAATCCCAACCTCTACTGGGGGACGCATTAAGGAAAGCAAGAATATATTGATCTGGAAATAAACAAATAAAAATATGACTGCAATCCCGTAAGGAAAGCCAGCCTTGAGCATACCCGCTAGGCGGGAGAGGTCAAACTCAAGTCGAATATGACGCCGTAGGTGGACATATAAAAAAAAGGAAATTAAAATCGCTGTTGTTAATTGAGCAACGGTGATCAGCAGTACATTTCCCTGTTTAACCACAACCAAAATTGTTATAGCACCAATGAGAAATGTCGAAGCGAACTGATACAGGGCTGCGAAATACATTTGTTGTTTTGCTTGAAAGTAGTTATAGACGGTTGCGTCTAAGGCATTCAACCCACTGGCTAGACCAAGGACCATGATCATCCCTCGAATTGACTCGTTATAGCCTGCTGGATACATTAGAGCCAGCATAAGCGCATAGATCGCCAGCGAAGTAATCACCTTAAATAAGAGTGTATTTCCGAGATAAAGCGGTAAAACACGTTCATCCCGAGAACCCTCTTGAACCATATAGTTACTTAATCCAAAATCCGCAAAGAGGATAAACGTACTGACAAAGGCGAGGGCAGCGCTGTACTCTCCGAATATTTCTGGTCCTAGATAACGAGCGACTGAGATTCCCACTACAGCGGAAATCGCTTTGGAAAGCACACTAGCCACACTTAATGCGGCAGCATTCTTAAGGACTAAACGAAGTTCCACCGGAGTCCTCCCTTCTATCGAGTCATGATCTCCTCATAGATCTTTAAGGTCTTCTGGGCATTGTATTCCCAAGTAAATTGGCGACTGACCAAGTCTTTGCCCCGGGTTCCCATCACCTTGGCTTGGCTTGGATTCCTAAGGAATTCCCGGATTGCCTCAGTAAGAGCCAAAACGTCCCTTGGCGGAACTGCCTTGCCCACTGATTCTTGGGCCAGGACCTCTGAGATCCCCTCTCCAGTTGTGCCAATAATCGGTTTGCCGTGAGCCATGGCCTCTAAATATACGACCCCAAAGGCTTCGTTCCAACTCGGCAAGATAAAGACTTCACACTGGGCCATTTCTTCCATGGCCTCATGATGGGGCAGACTTCCCAGGAACACGACATGGCTGTGTAATCCTAATTCCTTAGTTAGAGCTATCAGTTCAGCCCGTTCTGATCCGTCTCCCACAATTCGGTATTCTAAGTCTGGGAATTCGCGAATTAGCTCTGGCAGTGCCTTTATGACCACAGCATGCCCTTTATCCGGGCGCAGGAAACCGACCGTAAGCAGACGACGTCTCGACGTCTTTAGTCCTTGCTCTAATCCCTGCTCCGAATAGGTTCCTTGAAGTTCTGATCCCTGCAGATCTAGGCCCTGCAGTTCTAAGGGCTTAACTACGTCTTGTAAATCCACGCCATTATAGATAATCCTATATTTCTCAAGTTGCCCCGCCCAAGTTTCCAGTGCATATTGGCTTCTGAGTTTTTGGCTGACTAGGATAACTGCCGCTGCGCCTTTGAGCGTTGTTCGGACACTCTTAGCACAAGTTCGACTACGGTTCAAGGTGTACGCGAAATCTTGACCATGGATTGTAACGACTACTGGGATATTATACTTCAATCCGAAGCTCAGAGCCGCAGCACCATCGGGGTGAGCGACATGGGCATGAATAATATCCACACCTCGTCTGATTTGGTCAGTAAAAACTCTTTGTAGCCCATAAGCATAAGTCTGGGGGTAGTACTCAAAAAATAAAGACCGAGGGAATTCTATCACACGGGGGTGGAATACCGGGAATCCATCGGGTTGCTCCTTAAAGGGAACCCAGGGATAACCTCCCCATTTTCCTCGTCCAGCCATAAATCTTGGCATCCAGGGCACTGGAGCTACGACGTTCACTTCTACCCCAAGACGCGCCAAAGCTCTAGCCTGCTGGCGCACAAAAATTCCACCTAGGGGGCTAACTGAATTTGGATACATGTGAGAAAGCATTAAAACGCGCATCTTAATGATCCGCCTTTATAAGGATTCGCTGATAGAGTTCTAAGAGTTTGCTTTGTTCTTTTTCCCAAGTATATTCCCGGTGAAAAGCATCCCAACCCTTTTGCCCCAAGTCCAAGGCTTTTTGGGGGTCCTCTAAGAAGGTACAAATATCCTTGGCTAAATTTTCCGGATCTCCAGGTTTTGTTAATAAACCGCATTGGTTCTTGTCGATAATCTCTTCGATATAGCCAAAGCGTGAGCCAATCACGGGAAGACCTGCTGCCATATACTCAAGCAGTTTAACAGGGATCGCCTTTTGATAATTAAGAGTGGGAAGTAAAGGAACAAGAGCAATAGAACTCTGGGCCAAAATTTCAGGCACCTGCTCATAGGGGACTTTACCCCTCAATCTTACATTTCCCTGCTTCAACCAAGGATTGAGATCCGAGAATTCCGGACCTAAATCCGCGGAATCCACCGGACCAACAAGTTCACAAATTGCTTCAGGGTGTTTTTCCCTCACACTAGTCATAGCACGTAAGATGACTTCCAGACCCCGCTCTCGGTTAATTCCCCCGAGATATAAGATGACCGGTGGTTTTACGTTTACAGGACGCGGAAAATCAAACTGACGCTGAAGCGGATAGTTATGCAGGATCTCTCCTTCAGGGTTAACCCGCTGGAAAAGCTCAGCCATGTTGCTATTAACTGTAATGACCGCGGCAAAGGATCGTGCCGACCATTTTTCGAACTGATCCACAGCCCGCGCCACAAGCTTTCTGAATGGCTTAGGCACCCAATAACGCGTCAAAAGACTATCCCCATAATATTCATGGACATCATAAATAACCGGCTTCCGATGCTTACGACTAAGCCTTAAGGCCACAGGGATTAAATCTGGATCATGAAAATGATAGATATCGGCCTTTTCCTGAAGCGCAAGCTTGTAGAGAGCTTTCAGACGCCAAATTCGATCCATCCGAGAGGAGAGAGGAGGCACTGCCTCAATGCGAATGCCTTCCTTTAGTTCAGATTTCTCATAAGGGGCTATAATGACAACTTCGTAGCCCGCTTCGACTAAACTTTTGGCTTCCTTATGAAAAATGCGCTCATCATAGGGAGAATGTGCTGTCGTTAAGATACAGACTTTCAATCTCTTTCCTCTTCTGTTCTGTAGATTATGCCCATATATAGAGCAACCAGAGTCATCAATTGCAGGTTATAGAAGGCCCCTGCAGTAATATTATAGACAAATATTGCCAGGATTGATGCTACAAAGGCAATGGACAGGAGAATTTTATTTTCCCGTATCCCTGGTTCAAATCCGTAAAAATTAAAGGATCTTATCTTCCGCAGGGCTGCTTTAACAGGTCGGAGAAATAGCCAGAGATATATAGCCAAACCGATAACCCCATAGCGCCGGGTCACCAAAGCATATTCATTATCTACCAGCGTGGTCATCGTATCCTTAGCTGTACCCCAACCTAAGATAGGGGATTGCTTGATAAATTCAATGGCATCTCCAGCTCTCATGAGGTGCCCTTGGGCAGATGTACTCTTTTCAAGATTTGTTGCCTCATTCATTCGAGACACAAAGTCCCTGGGAGAGGTGAAAAACAAGGTTAACGTTAGGAGCAGTAAGACCAGGATTTTAACGAGGACACCCTTTTTCCAGTTGAATTTAAACGTGGCCCAGACACTTAGAAAGACGAGTACCGTTGCCGTCGCTAAGAGAGCTGTTCGAGAAATGGTCATAAATGTAAGTTTCAAGGTCAAACCAATCGCCACAAAAAGAATCACTGACTGGAGGCGCTCGTTTCTCCGGAAATAAAACCAGGTCACAAATAATGTCATCATCAGAACTGACGTGATGCCCATGACATTCGGGTTATCAAACGTTCCTAAAACGCGAGGAGGATTAGCATTCACAAGATTATCCAAGTGGGCCTGGGCAAAGAAAGGTGTTAGCCACTCATTGACATTGGCCAGATTAAGAAATTGCCCCCACGAAAGTAACAGTATAAAACCCAACCCTACGAGAAACGTGTTGCGGAGGGCCTCGAATTCAGCTCCTTGTATCCTCAGGGAAACTGCTAGCGTAATTATCAAATAATACTTGAAGAGTGTGACCCCTTCCATGACATCCCGTATGCCGAAGGACCCGTTTAAAAACAGCACGGCATAAAGGTTCGAAATTACGATAGACGCAAAGAATAGTAAAAATACTATGGTTACTGCTCTTAAACCACTTCTCTCACCCTCATGCTCCGACCCATAATCATACAAGTAATTGCTGGAACGACGTGTTAAGCGCAGGAGCAGATTGAGAGCAAATGCCCCAAAGATTAGCGCATCATCCAAACGAATACGCGGCAAACTCGGACGAATTTCTAGCGAGGGAAGAAGCATAGCGGATAACATTATCCCGATAAGGAGAAACAATTTATTTATGTTCGCACGAGTAATCCCTGTGTTCCAAAACATTTTTAACCTCCTTATCTGTTAACCTTTAATGATGCTGGCAATCTCATGTTGTTGTTCAAGGCTCAATTCCGGATAACAAGGTATCGCAAGTGCTTGTTCACACGCTTTTTCCGTTACTGGGAAATCCCCTACTTTATATCCTAGGTCCCGGAAAGCCTTTTGTAAGTGGAGAGGCACGGGATAATAAATAGCATTGGCTACTCCACCAGATTTTAGGCGCTCCATAAGAGCACTACGTTCTTCGGTACGGAGGACATATAAATGATAGATAGGCAATGCTTGCGGATCTCGACCCGGTATCTGAATCCCTGTGTCGGCAAGAAGTTCATCATAGAGCTTGGCCTTTTCTCGGCGTTCTTCATTCCAAACGTCTAAATAACGCAACTTAACTCTTAATATAGCAGCTTGCATCTCATCAAGACGGCTATTGTAGCCGATTTCTTCATGATAGTACTTTGTTTTGCAACCATGAAAACGGAGCATCCGCAGTTGTGAGGCTAAGTCCTTATCATTCGTAACGATCATTCCTGCATCTCCGTAAGCCCCTAAATTTTTAGTAGGGAAAAAGCTGAAGGTTGCAGCATGACCGATAGAACCGGCTCTTTTGCCCCGATACTCTGCTCCAATCGCTTGAGCAGCGTCTTCAATAACTTTTAGATCGTGACGGGCAGCAATTTCCATGACCCGCTCAACATCTAACATCTGCCCGAAAATATGTACCGGAATAATCGCTTTAGTTCGAGAGGTTATTTTCTTCTCCAGCTGAGTTAAGTCCATATTCAAGGTCACTGGATCAATATCTACGAATACTGGAGTGGCCCCAACCTGAGCAATGGTTTCCGCTGAGGCAAAGAACGTAAACGGGGTAGTGATTACTTCATCCCCAGGGCCAATGCCAAAGGCTTTAAGGGTTAAAACCAAAGCATCCGTACCATTGGCCACCGCCACAGCTTCCTGGGTACCACAGTAAGCAGCAATTTCCTTTTCTAAGGCTTTCATTTCCGGACCGAGAATAAAGACCGATGAGTCTAGTACGTTAAGGACAGCCTGATCAATTTCTTCTTTTATCGTTAGGTATTGAGCCTTCAGATCTAAAAGTGGAATACTCATATTAATCTTCCCTTTCTCTACGGATTTATTAGGGGAGGAAGTTTCTTGGCCCGTTCGTGTGCAAGTTGGGGACGGTTCTTGACTTGCATTTTCAACTTGTATTCCATCTCACTCACTTTGTCTCCTGCGCTCATTTACAGAATTCCCTCTCTGTGCTCTTTAAGCAAAGAATCTTCCTGTCTTGCGTCTTGGGGAGCGAGGGGACAGTTTTCTTGCTTCCATCGCGAGGAACAATCTTTCCTGCATGTAAGTTGCAGGATCCATGAACCGCCCCAGTGACCCTATAGTAGCTCCTCTTTAGGCACCTCCCGAAGGTCTTTGGCTGGGAAACCTTTTAGGACTCGTTTTTCTATAGTGTCTTTAGTAACCAAGGCTCCTGCCGCTACAAAGGTTTCTGGGGCAACGTTAATACCCGGCAAAAGGATGGCCCCTCCACCGATACGAGCCCCGCGCTGAATTGTCGCACCCTTGATTGATTTGAAACGTTTTTCCGTACGCCCCATATAGTTATCATTGGTCGTCGTAACCATGGGAGCAATAAACACTCGTTCTTCAATCTCCATATAGGCTGTGATATACGAACCCGTCTGGATCTTTGTGTATGAGCCAATTTTTGTATCATTTTCTACTGCCACTCCGCTACCGATGACTACGTTCTGCCCGATCAAACATCTCTCCCGCACCACAGCGCCATCTCCGACAAAGGCCGCGTCAGCATAGTATGTCCCAGCGTAAAGAACAGCAGAACACCCGACTGTAAATCCATTCCCCATCCGAAGAGGAGGCAAATCCGCCTGAGCTTTGACGGTACTGGTAGCTGCAGCCTTGGGCAAACGACCGATCGAAGAGTTACTGCCGATAAAGCCGTCCTCTCCAAGCATGGCCTGAGGGTAAATTGTGGTGTGATCACCTATCCTGGTCCGAGCGCCAATTTCCGCTCGTGCACCAATACTAACATAGTTCCCCAGCTCACTGCCAGACCCAACCCTAGCGCCGTCGCCAAGGACACACCCGACGCCCAAGACCACATTTTCGCCGAGCACGACATTTTCTCCGAGCACGCAAAACGGCCCGATCGAAACGCTTGAAGGTACGGTTGCACTGGAGGGGATTAGATGATGAGTCATTATCTTTGCTCCTTTCAATAGCGGGGAGGATTTTGATTTACAACGTTCACTCCGTAAGCTGCGTAGACCAAACTAACGCGCAAAGCCGTCCGCTCCGACGAGTTCCCGGCAATTCGCCATCCCTGGCTCAGTTGCCGGTTGGAAACGTCCTTGTTTCCAACTCGTCTCCGCTGCCTGCTTTTCGCGAAGTTTGGTAGGCTACTCGCTTAAGTCGTTCTCTTTTGTAAATCAAAATCCTGTGATGCTCATGAGATCGAGAGACTTGCAAGCATCCTTTAGAAGGAGACTAGTAATATTAGCCAGCATCTCACGCTCTCGTAATCCTAGCCCAGAGAGTTGATTTACAGCAAGCGAGTCCTCTACGCGAGCAGTCAACCAAACTTAGGCCAACCTGCGCTTTCATCAGCGGGGCGGGATACAGGACGTATCCCGCGCCAACTGAGACAGGAGTCGAATTTGGCGGAACCCCGCCCACTTGCATTAGCAGGTTTGCCTTAGTTTGGTCTGCGAGCGTAGGGACGGAGCGGCTGTAACTCAACTCTCCGCGGCTTCGTTACTCTGCTACCATCGGAAACACAACCGGCGCCTTCGTCTCCTGGCACTTATAAATCGCCAAGATGATCTCTAAAGCCTTCCGTCCTTCTTCTCCTGCTATGGCAGGTTCCCGATCTTCTCGAATTGCATGGATTAAATCTAAAATAAGCTCTCTATGTCCAAAGCCGTACACGTTCGGAGGATCCCCTTCTTGGCTTTCGAAGATCTCTTTTTTCTCTTCTGCACTGTCCGGGAATTCCCAGACTTCGATTCTATTGACTGCGATTCCGCCGACGATGACGGAACCTGTCTCACCGAAGACATTGAGAGTCTCTTCAATGTTCGTGGGATAGATGGTTGAGGCAGCCTCAATGAGTCCGATGGCCCCATTTTTAAACTTGATAACGGCCGCTCCCATGTCTTCCATTTCAATTTTGCGCATAAAGGTCGCGGTATATCCAAAAACCGACTCTACAGGACCGAATGTCCACTGTAAAAGGTCGATGTTATGAATCGACTGATTCATTAAGACTCCACCATCATGGAGCTTCGTTCCACGCCAAGGTGCTTGGGTATAATAGTTATCATTGCGATTCCAGCGGACGGTAGCTTGTCCATGGGTTAATTTGCCGAAACGGCCATCCTCCACAGCCCTGCGGAGAAGTTTCACCGAGTCATTAAAACGATTCTGATGAATAACACCGAGTTTAACACCGGCTTTGCGGCAGGCGGCAATCATGGCGTCAGCGGTTTTCAAGGTCATGGCCATGGGCTTTTCGACTAAAACATGCTTACCTGCTTCAGCTGCAGCAATTCCGATTTCAGCATGGATCCCACTTGAAGTAGCGATGGTGACGACATCAATATCTGCTCTCTTTAACATTTCCATATAATCGGTATAGGGCTCTGCTCCGTATTTATCGGCAAAGTTTTGGGCTAGCTCTGGTACTATATCGCAAACTGCAACAAGTTCTGCTTCAGGAATTGCCAATATGGATTCCGCATGTTTCGGGGCAATCCGCCCGCACCCAATGATTGCAAACCGCATTTTCTTTTCTCCGTTCATCAATTCAAACCACTCTTTTCTTTGATTTAGATTTATAAGTAAATTATTTATGTTTCCCACTTAGTTAAGGTTCATTTCCTCACACAGAATTTGCTTTCTGCTCTACAAGTATAGGTTTAAGGGGAATCTGTCGATTCCCCTTAAACCTGAGTTACTATAGGCTACAATCGCCGGAAACTAATTGGTATTAGATTTTAACGATCTTCTCACGATTTTCCAAGACGCCTTTTGTAGCGTTCCGTGTATCCACCACAAGTTTAGCCTTATCAACAATGCGATCATAATCCACTGTGCTATGGTCGGTCAAAATCAATACACAGTCCGCGTTAGCTAAGACTTCATCTGTCAAGGGTACGCTCTTCATGAGGAGTGTGCTCCCACCATGCGGCTCAATGACTGGAATAAATGGGTCATGATAGGTAATCTTAGCCCCTTGTTTGCGCAGGAGTTCAATGATTTTTAAAGCGGGTGATTCTCTCATATCGTCAATATCTTTTTTGTAAGCTACACCAAGGACAAAGATTTCCGCATCCTTCAAACTCTTATTGACTTCATTCAAGGCTCTAACCACTTTATTAATCACAAAGTAAGAAACTTCCACATTGATTTCTCCCGCAAGCTCAATGAAGCGGGTATGGAAATCGTATTCACGCGCTTTCCAGGTAAGATAAAACGGATCGATGGGAATACAGTGACCACCTACTCCAGGACCAGGATAGAACGTCTGAATGCCAAAGGGTTTTGTACCGGCAGCTTCTACGACTTCCCAGATATCGATTCCCATCCGGTCACAAAGCATCATCAATTCGTTGACCATGGCGATGTTTACAGCCCGATAAGTATTTTCAAAGACTTTCGTTAATTCCGCAGCGGCAGGCGAAGAGACGGGCACCACATTCGAGATTGTTTGGATATAAAGTGCATACGCTATCTCTAAGCAGATCGGGGTCATCCCTCCCACTACTTTTGAGGTATTTTTCGTGCTAAAGCGTTTATTTCCTGGATCGACGCGTTCTGGTGAGAATGCGAGGAAAAAATCCTTGCCGACTTTAAGTCCCTTTTTTTCTAGGGAGGGAAGAATGACTTCCTCCGTGGTCCCAGGATAAGTCGTGCTTTCTAACGTAATCAACTGCCCCGGGCGCAGATATTTAGCGATCACATCTGTCGATGACTGAATGTACGATATATCTGGATCACGGGTGATTGTTAAAGGTGTGGGTACGCAAATGATTACAACGTCGCATTCAGTCAGACGAGAGAAATCCGTAGTAGCTACAAAGATACCACTCTGAATAATATCCTTAAGGTCTTCATCCTTGACATCACCGATATAGTTGTCTGCGGCATTTACTTGGTCAACACGTACTGAGTTAATGTCAAAACCTATGACTGGAAATCCGACTTTTCCTTTTTCTACAGCCAAAGGAAGTCCGACATACCCTAAACCGATAACCCCTATGCGTGCCTCATGCTTTTGAATTTTTTCTTTTAATGTTTTTGCTACAACATCGTCGCTAGTTATAACGTTCTTTACGGTCATCATCTTCTTGATTTCCTCCTTATTGGTTGACTGCTGTTTTTGTCGCCTTTTTACGGAAGGCTGGAATGACGGTCTGTAACAATTCAATGACTTCATCTCGCGTTAGATAACTGCCTCGATCTCGAACTTTATGCGTGAGCTCTTCTAAAAGTTCAACGTTTATATGGTTTGGTTTAGCGACGAATATCCGACTATGCTTTGTTGACGTAACCCCTTCTTCAGCAGTCAATAACTCTTCAAAGAGCTTTTCACCCGGCCGAATCCCTGTAAACTGAATTTTTATATCAACATCAGGTTCGAAGCCCGAGAGTCGAATCAAGTCTTTTGCTAAATCGACGATTTTAACGGGTTTGCCCATATCCAGAATGAAAATTTCCCCACCCAAGGCCATAGCCCCTGCCTGAATGACTAATTGAGCGGCTTCCGGAATCGTCATGAAATATCTCACCATATCAGGGTGGGTCACAGTAACCGGACCGCCCTGAGCAATTTGTCGCTTAAACGTAGGAATGACACTCCCTCGACTTCCTAGGACGTTTCCGAACCGAACTGCGACAAACTTTGTGTTTGAGCGAAGATCCAAGCTTTGGATGATCATTTCTGCCGTTCGTTTGGTTGCCCCCATGACACTTGTGGGATTGACCGCTTTGTCGGTGGAAATAGAAACAAAGGTTTTCACATTGATTTTATCGGCTGCCTCTGCCAGATTTTGTGTACCGATCACATTATTCTTCATAGCCTCTTCAGGATTTCTTTCCATCAAGGGAACATGCTTGTGGGCTGCAGCATGGAATACGACGCCAGGCTTGTATCTATTAAAAATCAGGAATACCTTCTCCCGATCTTTGATATCTAATATTTCTGTTATATAGTCGATTCCAGGGCGTTCAGCACGCAACTCCTGTTCAATATCAAAAATACTGTTCTCTCCATGTCCTAATAAGACAAGTTTTCCTGGATTAAACCTAGCAATCTGACGGCAAATTTCCGAGCCTATCGAGCCTCCTGCACCTGTGATGAATACTGTCTCTCCTGAGACATAGCCCGCTACTTCCTCTAAATCAACAGAAACAGGGTCACGGCCCAGTAAATCCTCCACTTGCACCTGCCGAATCGGATTGACATTGATATCTCCACTAATAATATCATAGACGCCGGGCATGATTTTGAGCTCGACCCCTAATTTTTCACAAATTTGCACAATTTCACGAACAGATTCGCCTGAAGCTGATGGCATGGCAATAATCACTTCATCGACGTTATGCCCTTTTACGATACGGGCAATATCCTTGCGCGTGCCCAAGACTGGAATTCCAAGTAATTGCAGCTTCTGTTTTGAATGATCATCATCAATAAAAGCAACAGGACGTCCATCCCGATAATTGCGATTTTTTAATTCTCGCGCGGCTAATACCCCGGCATCGCCAGCCCCAACAATAAGTACCTGCTTTTGCGAGCCTGGAACATGTCGTTCAAAAGCATTTTCCTGTAAGATCCGCCATATAAACCTCGAACCACCAATTAAAAAGACCATGGCTAACCACAGAAGCATTGCAGCAGTATGTGGCATCCTAACATAAGAGAGAGTGGCAGCATTAGATAGACCATAAAAATAAACTACCGCCACTGTTCCACCCGTTCCAACGGTCACTGCATAAACAATCGAGAGTAACTCCCCCGTACTTGCGTACTGCCAAAGACGATTATATAGCCCGAAGACGTAGAAAACCGCAAGATATAAAATAGTCGCACCAATGGCTGTGTGATAATAGGTTTGATAATAATCTAAGGGTATGCCTTCTTCGAAGCGCAAATAAAAACTACCGAAAGCTGCTAAGTTGATTAACATAGCATCAATCAGCATTAAGATCATCGTTCGTCTGCGAAATGACAACTAACTCAGCCCCTTCTTGAGTAAACCAGCCAGTAAACTTCAGACGGAGTTAACTCCACTTGAAGTAAGTTTCCTATATCGCTCTAAAGTTTACTACAACTAACTTGGTTTTACAACTAGCAACAGTTCACCAACGCTTGCTGGCAGGCTTTGATTTAGGTTCTACGCGAAGTCTTCTTCTTAGCTTGGTAACCTATCATAAAATAACTATAGGGTAAAAAACTAATCAATCTTACACTTACATAGCTAAATATTAAGGTCATCACTAGCACGATTGGATAGAATATCCAATCGTCATATTGAATATTATGGTTCTTAAGTAGTTTAATCATCGATTGATTAAAAAAGATGTGTATTAAGTATATCCCGAAAGAGTATACCCCTATATTATGTACAAGTTTCGCAAGGACACTCCTTTTCGTTACAAGATCTCGGGCGAGATTATATAAAAACAAAAAGGAAATAACCCTAAAAATTGGATAGATTAATTCCGCCCCTATAAAGAAATAGGCTGGAATAGTATTATAGCGATACCCTGTTGTCAACCCTATAATAATAAAAAAACTAGCTGCGATGGTTAACGCCAAAGATAATGTCAGCAAAAGGGGAGTTAGGCGACTGAATCGACTTTTTAATAAATCATAATGATCGGATATGTAAATCCCAATTCCAAAATAAAAAATATAACCAATAAAGTTAATCTTAATGACCGTCAAGTATGGGGTGTATATACCTACCATATACATCGTCTGGATGATCAACAATAAGGTGACCAACAGTTCTATCTTATCTCTTCGTCTAAAAAAGTCATAAACCTTAATAAGGATCGGATATAAAAGATAAAATTGAATAATTATTAAAAAGAACCAAAGATGATATGATGCATCTGCTTTTAAGATACTTGTGAATAGAAGCTTGAAATTTGAACTGAATGAGTTACTCTGTATAACAGCACCTTTGTTAAATACTGTATATAATACAGAAAATAAGATGTATTGTGGAATAATCGATCGTACCCTCTTTTTATAGAACTCTAGCAAAGAGAAGTCATCACGGTATTTCTTCGCTAAAACAAAGCCTGAGATCAAGATAAATAGGGGCACTGCAAACTGGGAGAAGATATCGATCCATAAATTAAGTATCACTAAAGTATTAAACTGCGGTACTTCCGTAAAATAACCTGTTGTATGGATAGCAATAACGGCTACAACACCAAATCCTCTGAGATAATTAATTTCCTCAATTGTGTGAGTTGTTGTTTGACCACTCCTACCCTTAATCATGTCAATCCACAATTCCCTTCTTCGGAGAACCTTGCCTCGTATTAAGCTTAATATTCCTGAGGGATTCTGTAATAACTACATCTGTCTGATGCTGGAAGATCCGGATTGGGGTGAGGGATCTATGCAGACTACAGTCGGAATTTAACAACTTTAGAGTAACGTACTTATAGAGTTTTTAGTACTTTATCAGTAATTAGTAGTACTTCTTAGCAGGAAATTCGGGAAACTTCGGTCTAAAACCTTCTTCAACCTCTCCGAGCGCTAAAGATTTTCCGTATGGAACATGTTTTGCTATTTTATAAATAAGCAATGGGATAATAATTCCCACTACAAGAAAGCGGATTGGTGTGATCGCGATAAACTGGCGAACAAGATAAACTGACGCTATATGCAAATACATGATTACCATGGCCGCTCTCCCCAGGCGAACTAGGGAGTTCTTGATAAGAGGCCAGCGAGTAAAAATCATACTAATTTTAATCAGTAATAATGTGAAAACCAGAGGCAGGATTAGATTCGTCCCAAAATAATAGTATTGTCGATGCTTCATATCTAACCCATAATCCAGGATCTGATGAGAATAAAGATAAATAAAGCTTAATAGAACCAGAAAGGATAATCCAAAAATTATATTTCGGAGGATAGCTTTCTCCAAAAATTGATATTGCTTAATTAAATGACCTAAGGCATAGAAAACAAGAGCGTATAATCCAACATCTACATTCCAAGGAACAAAACTATTCATCCAATAGCGGGATTCCCCATAGGCCAATAAAAAGCAACCTACTAAAAATATTCCTTTATAGAACACCGAAGGGACCTTTCGGCATAAATAATCGTAAGCTATTTGCACACTAAACAAACATGTTGTGAACCAAAACGTTGCGTAAACACCTTCCAAGAGGCTCCCACCTAATAAAAATGCTTTCCAATGGCCCTGCAAAAAATAGCCTATCGTTTGACCTTTCCATAGGCTTACACCCATCATCGTCAGTGTCAAAAGTGTTAAGTAAAAAAGATAAGGGATTAATAAATGTTGTGCTTTTTTCTTGGCATAAGCAAGCACTGTTTGTTGAGGTTTTAATCGATATAAATATCCACTAACAAAGAAAAACAGTGGCATGTGAAACCAGAACATATAAAAAGCGTTTTTACTTCCTGAATGCCCCCAAACTACTGACAGAATCCCTAGACCTTTTAGGATATCAACCCATTCAATCCGTTCTGATTTCAAATCATTGACGGCACCCACGATCCAATCCCCCTCTTTCCTCTCTGAACCATAGTACCATAGACCATGGTTTTTTACTAAAGGAAACTTGGCTATGGCCATCAAGGTACTCTTATCTCGAACATCCTTGTTCACGCCTTGGACAGCGCATAAGAAAAGACTATCTGTCATTTTATTTTTGACGATAGTCCTTTGCAACTTACTGGATTGTACTCTCACCCGTAATCAACCAGCGGTTATTTTGTTTCACTAGATTAACTCGTACCTGCACGATTTGTTCATGCTCTTCCCCAACTGCTGTGCCATCCGTCAAGTTATAATCCCTTGCCGTGTACCGATAATCGACGCGAAGGGTGGCTGTGTTTTCACCTAAACTTTCCACATCTACTTGATCAAAGTTTATTTCACTGACATCGATTCCAATACTTTGAACTAAATATTCTTCTGCTCGCCGTGCATGTTTTTCAAACAAATCCCCCGTATAAGCTTTAGCTAGCTTTTGTCGGAAGGTGGCCATGTCTGTTGATTTCCAGGCCCCAAAGAAAATTCCAATATTCTGCTTGTAGTCCGTAATGACTTGTTGGGCCAAAAGGGATTCTCCATTATGCGAGCTAGAATTATCATCTTTTTCTGGTTCGTTCAGATTATTTACTACGCTATTTTCAAATGGACCATCCGTTTGGATGCTTTGGATTGGAGGGGTTTGAACTTGATTATTGACCACTCCGGAAACTGTTTGTATTTTATCTTCGCCACGCAGTTTAGAGATAAAAGACGTTGGAGAACTCGAATTCGTGATTAAAGATACACCTACTGTCCCGACCAGTATACCAAGACCTAATGCCAGTGCTCCAAATAAGTAATTCATTTTACGCATAAAGACCAAAATCTCCTTTAACTGGATTTTGTTACTATTTTTTCCAAATTAAAGAGATCTTAGACATGATCTGTTATATTTATCAGGAATTGAGCGGACAGAAAAAAACACAAGGCCTGTCTGATCTAGGCAAGCCTTGTGGATATTTAGTTTTATTCAGCCCTTAACTTCAGCGTTCAACCTTGTAAAACAAGGTCACAGTATACTGAGTTTAGTTGCCTATTCAATTTAATCTCGATATTCCTAAAAGCTTCTATTCTCTTAGCCTATTAATATTTAACAATCCCTCCTAAATTTTCTGATCAGCTTGCAAGCAATTTCCAATGTTTTATTAAAAGAACTTATTCATTAATAATTTTTATGTTAAATTTTAGATTGTTAGTGTCTATGCATTTACCCATTTTCTACTCATAGCCATCTGCACCTTGGAAACATTCAGCATTTTTATTATCGCATAAGCTACTATTACTAAACAATATCTCATTCCTGCTTCAATTGCCTTGTATGTTGCCTGAATTAATTTCGTTTGGTTGCAAATGGCGTCGCTCCGTAGATCTTGGAATTTGCATCATAACGCATAAGCTGGGAATCAAGATCATGAATTCCTTGATGGAATTGTTCAATCCTCGTTTTATCTTTCGAATCGAAGGCGTCAATTCCACTGTTAAGGAGAATATCAAAGTAAGTGGTAAAGGTCACAGCTTTGGCAGCGCTCGCTTCATTCTTGTACTGCTTGTCCAACAATGCTTTGTGGAATACAATGTACTTTTTAATATCTTGTTCATTCATTTGCGGGCCCGCTGCCGGTCCATAGAGATAACCGTCTACATATTGGTGGATGTTCCATGCAGAACCGAAGACTAAAGTTTTAGCATCATTGCTTAAGGCCGTCTCACCGAAGAACATTGCAACCGAAGGTGCCAAATTGATCAGTTTGGTATCCGGTTCGCGATATTTGTTCTTAGATCCGACATCGCCTTGGGGAGGCGCGTTGAGTGTAAGGGGTGCTGTCGGTACTGTAATCGTTTGGGCAACACCCGATGTTGCAGGTGGGGCAGTTCCCTCTGGCAAAACTGTTCCGTTACTGCCATTAGCGCCGTTAACTGCTGGAGTCTGAATGACTACCTGGTCAGTGATAGCGCTTTGTTGTCTGAAAACCTTCCAGACACTGGGACCATAAACCCCAGCAGCAACAACAGCACCCGCTAGAACTAAAGTTCCCGCTAAGGTCACTATCCTCTTTTTGTCGATTGGTATCATTGGTCTCTTCCCTCCTTCATTCATTATTATGGTACGTTAGTATATTACCAATTATTGGGAGAAAAGGTTGTCGTTTTTGCTGTAGTGCGTAGCCCATTTTCCGTTCTCTATTTTCCTGAAAACTAATAGATAGCTCCTCATCGTTTAAATTCGCGAAGATCAGGCAGCATTATCCAGAATAATTTGCACTTTAGGCGAATCTAAAGAACAATTTGTTATGATGAAAAATTCCCTCTCATTGTTAAAAACGCTTAACAATGGGAGGGAATTCTTTACGATGCGGAAAGGGGACACACCTGCTGAAGTTAATAGCTGTTCTTAGGGACAGGAATGTCCCCAACTAAATGTCGAATTTGCGAACCAGGGTTCGTAGGTAGTTCATAAGGTCCTCTGCAAGATATTCTCGGCGCAGCGCATAATCAATCGTTGCTTCCACAAAACCCAATTTGTCACCGACGTCGTACCGTCGGCCTTCAAATTCATAAGCAAGAATTTCCTGATATCGACCAAGCTCCTTAATTCCATCGGTGAGTTGTATCTCCCCACCTTTGCCTGATGGAAGGACACTTAAAATATCAAAAATCTCAGGATTTAAAATATATCGTCCCATAATTGCTAAGTGTGTCTTGGGAGCATCTTCGGAACGTGGTTTCTCAACCATATCCTTGGAACGATAAAGTCGATCCGCAAATTTTTCGCCGTCCACAATCCCATATTTGGAGGTATCCTCGAGTGGAACCTCCTGAACCCCTACGATACTTGCTCCGTAGCGTTCGTATTGGTTCATCATTTGACGCAATGCAGGCACTTTGGAGTGGATAACATCATCTCCCAACAGAACTGCAAACGGTTCATTTCCTATAAATTTCCGAGCGCTATAGATTGCATGGCCCAAACCCAACGCCTCTTTTTGCCTTACGTAATAAATATCCGCCAACTGAGCAATATCCTGTACCAAATCTAAGAGTTCATCTTTGGCGTTTTTTTCTAAATAGGCTTCTAATTCCATTGAGCGGTCGAAATGGTCTTCTATAGCCCGCTTGTTCCGCCCTGTAACAATAACTATATCTTCAATTCCAGATTTAATAGCCTCTTCTACTATGTATTGAATGGTTGGTTTATCAACAATAGGCAGCATCTCTTTCGGTTGAGCCTTTGTTGCTGGCAAAAAACGGGTTCCCAGCCCGGCTGCCGGAATTACTGCTTTTCGAATTTTTCGCATCTTTTAACTCTCCTTTGTTTTAATCAAATTTGTAAGTTCACTTGCCTCTTAATTATATATAACAGTAAGCTAACTAATTCGTATTGCCTCTGTAAATGTTTTCGACATAGGGGTTTAAATCCCTTCCATTTATTGATATAAAATGTAAAATTATTCAAAAACAAAGGTTCTTACTACCTTCCCTCGCTATCCTTAAATAAAATAAAACGCAAGAGCAATATTATCACTTTTGCGTTTTAAATATAGTAATTACTACATTATACCTTATTTTTTTCTTCAGCAGGATTGGCTTTTTCTAAGACTTGGTCAACGACTCCATATTCTTTGGCTTCTTCTGCCGTCATATAATAATCGCGTTCAGTATCTTTTTCAATCTTTTCAATAGGTTGCCCAGTTCTTTCCGCGAGGATTCTATTCATCTTCGCTTTGGTCCGCAGCAATTGCCTAGCGTGAATTTCAATCTCAGTCGCTTGTCCTGAGAGACCATGTCCGCCGATTAATGGCTGATGTATCAAGACTTCCGAGTTGGGAAGCGCGACCCGTTTACCTTTTGCACCGCTCGCCAGCAGGAAAGCACCCATACTCGCCGCCATACCGATGCAAATGGTTCGGACATCTGAACGAATGTGCTGCATAGTGTCATAGATAGCCATACCAGCTGTGATCGAACCTCCAGGGCTGTTGATATAAAGATTTATATCCTTTTCGGGATCTTCTGCTTCAAGGAAGAGCATTTGTGCTACGACAAGATTGGACACATCATCATCGATCCCACCACCGAGGAAAATAATTCTGTCTTTTAATAGACGGGAGTATATATCGTAGGAGCGCTCCCCACGATTCGTTTGTTCTACTACCATTGGGACGAGATAACCCATTCACAATTCCCCCTATTCTCTTTTATTCAGATTACTTCAATTTACTTATTATATTCTTGCCGATTAACTTTATTTTAGTACAAAGGTCAGTTAAGGTCAAATGATTTCTTGAACTTTACGAAAAAACTTGATTTCCAAGAATTCATCCTGAAGTTCTGGAAAAAAATTATCTCTATTTATCTTGATGGTTACTCATTGTTTTTCCTAAATAAATCCTTCCCGTTATTCTTCTTAACCTAATCTAGGATGTGGAATATACTGGTATTAATCATCCACGGAAAGGTGGTCGATGTGACGTGGAGCAATCTAAGAACCAAGTTCCTCTTTATCCATCCCATTATGGACCTTATCCAATAAACCCTAACCTCATTCGGAGGTCTCAACCCCAAATCCCGAAAGCTCGTCACGGTGTCTCTCCCTGCGTACCAATCCTTCCTTTGAGTCAGACACTGGAATTTGGTTATTGGAAACTGTTATCTCCCGCGCTTTTTGGGACAGCCGGCGCGCTTTTTCTAAGCTTGTTTTCTGATGAAAAAAATGATCTTATCGAAGGTTTTGGAGGGACCCTCTTTAAATTCGCTATTGTCGGGTATTCTATTGGTGCTACAGTTGCTGCCTCCTTCGCAATAACTAACGTGTTGAAGAACTCTCGCCCTCCATATGATCATCTATTCCTTCCCATCGGGGGAGCTCTTGTCTCAACCATCTTATTTTTTGCTGCAGATTACTTCCTCCTCTACCGATTTTTCCCGTCCAGTTTTAAAGGGGATGTGGGAGATGACTTTTTGACTCAACTCTTCTCGTTTTGCTATTTTAGTATAACGACTATGGCTACTGGGGACTTAGGTGACATCCTGCCGGCCAATGTAACTGCACGTGCTTTGATCTCCATAGAGATAGGATTTTACCTGTTTACCATGGCTACTGCAATCCAGCTCCTTCTTGTTCAAAAAACTTAGTAGAACTCCTTCAGCTAATACTAGACATCCATAGCGGAGAGGAGCCTACTACCGAAGCAGAGCATGGAACTCTCACTTATGAAGAGAGAGTCTGAGAAGTGGATCAAAGGGGATAGTTCAGAAAAACTATTCCCCTATTACTTAATGATAATGATGGATTTATAATGTATTATGAATAATGAATTCATTCAATTAGCTACTTATAATTGGACAAGAATAGATGTAATATAAAAGGCGAAATAAAAATCTATTAATTACAAAGGGGTAATTTAAAGATGAAGATTTTAGCCGATGTCATGGAACAAGTTGTGAAAAGAAATCTAAACGAAACCGAATTCCACCAAGCAGTAAAAGAAGTCTTAGAATCTATTGATCCAGTTGCTCAGAAACATCCTGAATGGGTAGAGGCAGGAATATTTAGCCGAATAGTTGAGCCAGAAAGGCAAATTATTTTCAGAGTATCCTGGGTTGATGACAGTGGAAAAGTTCAAGTGAACCGTGGGTTCAGAGTACAATTTAATAGCGCTATTGGTCCTTACAAAGGTGGTTTAAGATTCCACCCATCGGTTAACATTGGTATCATTAAGTTCCTTGGGTTTGAACAGATTTTTAAAAATTCGCTGACAGGTCTTCCTATTGGTGGCGCTAAAGGTGGATGTGATTTTGATCCGAAAGGTAAATCAGACGGAGAAATCATGAGATTCTGCCAGAGCTTTATGTTTGAGTTAGCTAAACATATTGGAGCAGATACAGACGTTCCCGCCGGTGACATCGGTGTCGGAGGGCGTGAAATAGGTTATCTTTATGGAATGTACAAAAGACTCCGTAACGAATTCACCGGAGTTCTTACTGGTAAAGGATTAACCTGGGGTGGAAGCTTAGTGCGAACTGAAGCTACCGGTTATGGACTTTGCTATTTTATGGAAGAAGCACTTAATGCTAAAGGCAAATCCTTTAAAGGTGCAACTGTTAGCATTTCTGGATCAGGCAATGTTTCTATTTATGCAGCTGAAAAGGTTGCACATTTAGGCGGAAAAGTTGTAGCAATGAGTGATTCTAATGGTTATATCTTTGATCCTGAAGGTATAAACCTAGATACCGTTAAACAAATCAAAGAAATTGATCGACTCCGAATCAGCAAATATATTGACTCTCACCCAAGTGCAACTTATACCGAGGGGTGTGCTGACATCTGGAGCGTTAAGTGCGATATAGCTCTCCCATGTGCTACACAAAACGAATTAGACGGACAAGCTGCACAGACTTTAATCGCTAATGGCTGCTACGCTGTCGGTGAAGGCGCTAATATGCCGTCTACTCCTGAAGCGGTTGATCTCTTTATTGAGAAAAAAGTAGTCTTTGGTCCTGCTAAAGCCGCTAACGCTGGTGGAGTTGCAACTTCAGCTCTCGAAATGTCTCAAAATAGCATGAGATATTCCTGGTCTTTTGAAGAAGTTGATGCCAAACTTAAAGATATTATGACCAACATTTATAAAAGTGCCAGTGAAGCCGCGAAAGAATACGGTCAAGAAGACAATCTTGTGGTTGGTGCGAATATCGCTGGCTTTGTCAAGGTCGCAACTGCCATGTATTCTCAAGGAATTGCTTATTAAAATTAGGGTTAGTAAGATAAGATATGCTGATAGAGGGCAAGGCACCTTGATTGAATTACCAGGGTGCCTCGTTTTTAACGTAAATGCTAATTTTGCTGACCCACTTATAGAAGTGGGTGTCTTCTTTGAATTGATAAAGAATCCTAATCGTTCAATGCAATAATTATTTGCTAAATTTACCGCTGAATCGACTAAAAAATGCCTTTATTCCTCCACTTTTCTCAGGTGGTACATTTACGTTCAAGGTATCAGATAAATTCCCTACCTGACCTTGTGAATTCAGTCCCTGAAAATTTCCTCCTTGAGGGAATTCAGGTAACTTGATTCCTCGTTTCTGCATAAAGCGTTCGAGTCCTCTCATAGGAAATGGGTTTTGTCCCAAGCTTTGCATAAGGTTTGGGATATTTTGATTCTTAAATAGCTTAGGTCCTCCGATTGACATACTTCATCCACCTCCTTAAATACACAGGCTAAACAATAATAGGCTTCCTAATAATAGGAAGCCTCATCTTTCAGATGTTTTTTAGAAGATAACTCCCAAAGCAATCAAGATTAATATTGCGATTGCAATAATCCCTACACCTACGCCTACACCCGTACCACAAGCAACGGGGGCAACGGGGGCTATACGGCAACCACACCCAGCACCATATCCGTACATATTGTTATACCTCCTTTTAAAATTTGGTTCTTGACATATGCTATAAAAGATTTAGAATACAATTCCCATTGCGATAAGGAGCAAAATTATTACAACTACGGCCGCAATACCAGCGCCAATGCCACCATGAGCTCCGTCAAGTCCGGCTGCTCCGAATGCCATTTTGAATCCCCCTTTCATTCTTTGATACATTATACGTAGTCCAGTTGTTATTGTTCCATAATTGATCATAAATGGAATTATTATACTATAAATAAAAAGTCCGCATGCCCATGGGCAAACGGACTTTTTATCTCGTATTTTTTTACGTTCATTGACAATCTTTGAGATTTATAAATATCAACCTGAAAAGGCATTTTCATTATAACGATTTTTCTCCACTGTCTCCTGTTCTTATAGTGTACGCATTCTCCACAGCAGTTACAAAAATCTTTCCGTCCCCAATCTCGCCAGTTCGTGCTTCTTTAGAAATAGTTTTAATAACCTCTTCTACGAACTGATCTAATACAACGATTTCAATCTTCACCTTGGGAATTAGATGTACGGTATATTCTACACCCCGATAAATCTGAGTATTCCCTTTTTGTTTCCCGCACCCGATTACTTGAGTCACGGTCAAACCATTAACCCCCAGCTTCCCTAAGGCATCTTTCACATTGTCTAGCTTTCCAGGACGGATGATCGCCTCAATTTTCTTCATCATAAATCACTCCTAAGCAATTTGAGTTGACTTGACTCAATTTTCACGAAAAAACACGTTTGACGCGTCTTTACTGTCCAAGAACTCGCCTTATATTCTGGGTGCAAATCTAAGTCCAAGTCGAAACCACCACCGACTTGCACCAAGGCTTGCACTACTTGCATTCGTTTAGACGAATTCAGAGTAAGCAGTTTCACCGTGTAACGATAAATCCAAACCTGTGGATTCCTCTTCCTCATTGACGCGAAGCTTCATGACTAGACCAATCACTTTCAAAATGATAAACGTTGCTGCCACGGTAAAAGCAACCGTAATCCCAACACTCATAGCCTGGATTCCCAAGAGTGATGCATTCCCATAGAACAAACCATCTGCACCGGCAGGATTAATAGTTGTGGTAGCAAAGATCCCGGTAGCCAAGGCTCCCCATGTTCCACCGATTCCATGGCATCCAAAGGCATCTAGGGCATCATCGTATCCGAACTTTGCTTTAATTACGCTGATTGCTAAATAACAAACCGTACCGCCAACCAAACCGATAAATATGGAGGAGAGCGGAGTTACAAATCCTGCCCCCGGGGTTATGGCTACTAATCCGGCCACTGCACCGCTGGCCGCGCCAAGAATGGTAGATTTCCCTCTATGGATACGTTCCACAACTGCCCAGGCAATAGCCGCAGCAGCCGCAGCTGTATTAGTATTTACAAAGGCCATAGCCGCTAAACCGTTCGCACCCAAGGCACTGCCTGCATTAAAAGCAAACCAGCCAAACCATAGGAGTCCTGCTCCTAAAACGGTCATCGGAACGTGATGTGGCGCCATAGATTCTTTACCGAATCCTTTGCGTTTTCCGAGTATTAAGGCCGCTATCAAAGCAGAGTATCCTGAACTAATATGCACCACGTTTCCTCCGGCAAAGTCCAACGCTCCAAGTTCTCTTAGGAAACCACCGACACCCCAGACCCAATGGGCCAAAGGATCGTAAACAAAGGTCGCCCACAACAGCATGAAAGCAATAAAGGCTGGAAAACGCATCCGTTCTGCGATAGAGCCGCTTATTAATGCGGGAGTAATAATTGCAAACATCATTTGGAAGGCCATGAATGAAAGTGCAGGAATGGTGGCCGCGTAATCTGGGTTAGGCTCCATACCAACTCCATTTAACCCCAGCCAGTCTAAGCCGCCAATTAAACCGTGATAGTCTGTTCCAAAGGCCAAAGTATAGCCCACTAAAATCCACTGCAAAGACATGATACCCATAATGATCCAGCTATGCATCAGGGTACTGAGAACGTTCTTTTTACGTACCATACCACCATAAAAAAGTGCTAAACCGGGTGTCATAAGAAGCACCATTGCTGTCGAAATCATAATAAATGCTGTATCTCCGGTATCCATCATCATTCCTCCTCTTTAAAATAAATGGCGCTTTGAGTTACTCCTTAGGAGTATCCTCAAAGCGCCTTTGCTTTGCCTTCAATATTTACTTACCCATGGGTATTCGGTTGTGCACACCTTATGTTTGATATTCTAGCATGAAGAAGGAACGTTTTACAATACTATTCTTTCATGAATCCTGTATACTCGGTCAGAGGTCGGATGTCAGAAGCCGGAAAATAAACCGAAGTTAAAAGTCTGAACAGAAAGTCGCTATCGGAGAATCTCAAACCAAACGTGCATCGAGATACGATATTCGACTCAGCTTTCATTGTCATTGGATCATGTACATTAAATCACTCAAGATAGGATCATAGATGAACTTCAAGAATAAAAATAAGATGAGCCCCACGACTCCACCGATCATTGAGCCATTAATCCTAATCCATTGCAGATCGTTACCTGCCTTGTCTTCTATAAATTGATTAAGATCCTGATCAGTGTAGGTTGCTAAGGTCTCTCTGACAATATTTCCGATCAAGTCATGTTCATTCTTAATCACTCTACATAAAGTGTCCGCAATGAAGGCGTTGATCGTTTTCTGAAGCGCCACGTTTTCCTGGACGTTTACCCAATGCTGATTAATAAATGGGTGCAGTGCACGATGCAGCGCGCTCGGCTCGGATGCTTCGAATATCGCCTTTATGACTGATTCTAAGAATCTCTCCAACAAAGCCCCTGCCAAGACGTCCTCTTTCCACTGCTCAATTTGTGTCTTAAACTCAATATCTCGCTCTAATTCGGCTATTTTATCTACGAAGGTATCCTTTAAGCTGATACGCAGTGGATGCTTAGGGTCTTTCAAATTGCGTAAGGTTAATAGCAATTCTATTTGTAATGCTTCGGCCGCTTCCTCAAGATTCAAACCATCTGACATTTCAATAAAGCCCAACATTGTTCGAAATATCGCTCCACCGTTCACTACTTTTTCTTCTTTAATTCCCTCAAGGTAACGGATAATAACTTGCCGGGTTTCCCCTTCTGAAGCTTTATCCCATAATCCTTCCGTTAAGCGATCAATCCCTCGATCGACATAACCTTGATCTAACGCCCACTCGTTTATATCTTGAATCTTCGAAGCTAAGTTCCAGGTCTTCGCATACTCACGAAGAAACTCAGCTAGTTTATGGGCAAGATGCTTTGTATTCTGTTTTTCCACATAGCTCCGGATATAAAACGTTAACTTTTCTGTAAGATAATTGGACCCGCCTTCCTTTTCGACGTACTTAAGAAGTGTTTCGATAAAGGGAATTCCTTCAATTTTCTTACGGATCATCTCCATACTTAAAAGTTCTTTTTGCACCATGGAGGCGACCGCTTCAATTACCTTTTCTCTATTTCTCGAGATCAGAGCCGTGTGGTAACCCCAACCAAGCGGTTTTCTGAAAATCGCTGTGACCGCAAACCAATCGGCAATCCCACCTACTAAAGCCGCTTCCGAAACGAAAAAGATCAGACTAACTCCGAAACTATTGGGGTAATAGTATTCTAAGACCGCGGCTCCTACAAAAAACAAAAAAACTGCCGCTAAGGTGATATTTGCTTTTTTATGATAATTCATGAGCGAAACACCATCCCAAGCACATAAATTAACATTCCAACCAAACCGCCGACTACCGACCCATTGATTCGAATCATTTGCAAATCATTACCGGCTTTTTCCTCAATCAGCTTGACGAGTTTGTCATCCGTCAAAGGGTCTAGACCTTCACGAACAAGGCGCCCGATCGCATGATGGTGAAATCCTATCTGGATCTCGATAATTTGTTTAACCCGTTCATCTACTTTGATCCTAAGTTCTTTATTCTGCTCAAATTTCCCTAAATAACAATCCCAATTGTCCCCTAACTCATTTAGAAAACGCCTAAGTATGGAGTGGGTCAAGGATGAATTGGGAGTGCTTGTCCCTGTCTTATTTAATACTTTATAAATTATGCGGTTTATATCGTTTTGTAACGATGGCTTTGTCTTAAGTTCTAACACAAAGCTCTGTAAGAAAGCCTTCAGCCAAGACTCAACATTGCCATCCTGTAATAATAGTTTAACTTTATCCTGAAGACCTTGCGCCAAAACATAGGGTGAGGGGAGGAACTTTCCAACCATTTTTCGTGCAGGATTATCTTCACCATACCTTGCTAAAGCTGCTTCAATCATAGTTATTAGAGCAACCTTTATCACAGGTTGATCCAAATACTGATCGATCGTCTGGCAAATGATCTTTAATACCTGATCGACATCGCTATGTTCCAGAGAAAATTCGAGGACTTCCGCTAGAGTCTGGGCAAGTTTCAAACTACTTAGGTTTTCTTGGAGCAAGCCTTGAAATTTAGGATTACTTGCTTCTGTCTCAGGTTGGTTGGTTAAGTCCTTCTCAAGATTAGCGAGAAGATGATAGATGGTCTTTCGAACGTCTGGCTCTGCGATGATTCGAATCAACACCTCTGAAAAATCCCAGACGGATAGTTTACGCCGGAGTACGTCTTTTGAAAGTAATTCATGCTGTACCATATCTGCCAAGGCTGTAAAAATCCGTTCTCGGTTCTGGGGAATAATCTCCGTACGCACTACTTTACCTGGTCGAATTCCTAGCGGACGTCGAAAAAGGGCCGTCACTGCAAACCAGTCAGCTAGCCCTCCGATCATCCCAGCACTACATCCACTTGAGATGAGCCCTCCGATGAAACTGCCATGGAACGGATAACTTACCAAAAACCCTAGAGTTATTCCTCCCAGTGTGAGATTGGCACTCTGGGTGTTATTTCTTTTCGTCATTATTCTTCACCTGCGCTAAAAGTTATTGAATGCAAGTTGTGCAAGTTGGGGACGGTTCCCTGCCTTATCGCTTACTTAACCTACTTCCTCCTTATTTTAGTCTATTTTTCATTCTTGTACCAGTGTCTTAGTGGTTAAGCTTATCTTACTTCCTGCTGCCAGTACTATAAAAACAGCATCAATGCCGCACCTGCAATATACGGTAAACTCATGCCGATTACGAATAAGGCTCCTCCGGTCACTGGTCCTATGATCCTGCCAAGGCTTGCAAACGTAAACCCCATTTCTTTGGGACCAAACCCTACTTTTAGCCGCTGTCAGCCTTTTACTTCTTATCTGAGCTAGCTAAATCGTCCAGCACAAGGTTTAACTGTTCCAGAACCTTATTCAGTTCCGCAACTTGAGGGATTTCCAGCTTCTTAAATATGCGGGCAAGCTTAGTCTTTCTTTCCTCTTCAAAGGCCTTTAAGGGTTCAATACCTTGAGGGGAAAGTTGAATTATTACCACTCGGCGATCTTCTTCGCTTCGCGTTCGCGTGATAAGACCTAACTTATATAGACGATCTACAAAGCCGGTTACTGCCCCCAAAGTAATCCCGAATTGTTGGGCAATATCAGACGGAGTACAAGTAACGCAACGTTCTAGATACTTTAAGAACATCATCTGATGCATAGATAAGTCACTGGTTTCAGGCATCAAATAATATTGATACTTTTTCCAAACTGCCCTAAACAATTGGTCTGTTTCTTCCATAAGGGCAGCTTCTTTTTCCTTGGTCATGGGTATGTCACTCCTTTACATTGGGAGAATTGTGTTAGTCTCTATTAATCGCCTTATTATAATTTCCGTAAATAGTTTATGTCAATTAGTATCTATCTATCCTCTTCTTTGATTCACTTAGTCCTTACAAATATGCGCAAAAAGACTCAGGCTCGTATAAACATATGCCTGAGTCTTTTGCCTTCATGATTAGTGATTCCGTATGCTTCATTGGCGGTTATTCGTAGATTTTCTCCTCCGTCAAATGTGCGTTTAGGGCATCCTCTTCAATTGATCGGTGGTTGGCCATCTGGGTTTTTAACTCCTTATAATATTCATGCTGAATGATCAGATCCATGACTTCGTTCGTACCCGTCCAAATCATGATCAAACGTGTATCTCGCAAGAGCCTTTCTACAGGATAGACATTAGTATAGCCGATCCCCCCCATGATCTGCATGGCATCGTTGACCACAGCCCAAGCCGAATTAGTAGCAAATTTCTTAGCTTCAGAGACTAAACGTCTGCCCTGAGCTGCTGGTATGCCTGAGTCAATGGCTCGAGCGGCCGCATAAACCAAGGCTCTTGCGGCATCTAAGCGAGTGATGGAGTCAGCAACCTTAAAACTAACTCCTTGAAAATCCTTGATGGTATGATTAAAAGCCTTACGTTTGGTACTGTATACTGCCGCTACTTCCAAGGCTGCCCGAGCCATACCTAAGGCTCCAGCTGCACTAGTCAGTCTTTCCGGGATCATCATCTGATAGAAAATTTCTGTTGCTCCATTTTCTTGGCCTAAGAGATTTTTGCTCGGAATTCGCACATCCTTGAAAACAACTCTTCCTGCGCCACCACCGCGGGTGCCCATCAGTCCGTAAACATGCCCGACCTCAACGCCTGGACCCCTATCAACGATAAAGGCACTCATGCTTTCATGAGATTTGCCTTCCGGATTAGTCTTGGCATACACCATGAAATAATCAGCACCCTCAGCACCGACCACAAAACGCTTTTGACCGTTCAGGATATAATCCTCTCCATCTCGTACCGCTACTGTGGTTGCGCCAAAGAAATCTGAACCGCCCCGGGGTTCGGTCAATGCTTCAGCTGTGAAGAGTTTCCCTTCTAAGGTGAGTTTTAGATAACGCTGTTTTAAGTCTTCCGAACCAAAACGAGCGAGCGCTTCCCCAACAATGGAAGGTAGCGAGTAAAGGCAGGCCAGACTAGTACCTAAGACCCCGATCTCCTCCAAGACCCCTATTTCGTCAACCCAGTTTAGCCCTCGCCCACCATACTGTGGGTCAAAACGCAAACCTAAAAGGTTTGCATCCCCAAGATCTTTAATGTATTCGCCAGGATAAACTACTTTCTCGGCATCCATATCTAGGATTAATTGCTTGGGTACTTTGTCTTTTACGAAGGCGATCGCTTCTTTCTGAAGTTCCTTTTGGGCATCTGTCAAAAGAAAATCGAACATCTTCCTCTCCTCCTCGTTTATGGTAATTCTTTATCCAATGGTTGTCTAACTATCGTTGCTAGGGTCACCTTCTTTAGATTGATGTTCCTCATTGCGTTTCCGCAATAACTCCGTAAACTGCTGATGATAGTCCAGTAACTCCTCTTTCAAAAGGATGAGTTCTTGGATCTTTTCTTCCAGCTCCCTTAGACGTTTTTCCCCGTAGGCTACTGTTCGTTCCAGTTGGAGACCTTCTGTGCGATCAATATCGTAGAGATCAAGCATTTCTTTAATTTCGGCCAGAGAAAACCCCAATCTTTTACCCCGCAGAATTAACGTCAAGCGAGCTCTCTCACGTGGACCATATAATCTCTGGCTCATTTTCTCGTGGTGTAATGGGGTTAGCAAGCCCATTTCCTCATAATAACGAATCGTCCTCGTTGTAATGAGCAATTCTTGAGCTAAATTCGAAATACTTACGAGGGGCTGTTCCGCAACCAAAAATGCACTTCCTTTCTGAATACGATTATTTTCTATTATAAATATTCTGACACCAGTTAACGTAAACGTCAAGTAATATTTCTTGGTCGAATAGATTTTTTATACTTAAATTTTAAAACAATGGGAACAATGAACATTATGCTCATAAGAAAGGAGGATTTCTACGTTATGTGTGACAACACTTTGATTGATGATCACTATCCCCGATTGGATGACTATATCGACAGCCTCCCTTACAAAAAGGAAAACTTAATTGGAATCCTGCATCATGCTCAAGGACTTTTCGGATACCTGCCCGATAAGTTACAGTGGCATATCGCCCAAAAACTTGACATCCCTTCTGCTAAGGTCTACGGGGTTGTGAGTTTCTACTCCTTTTTCACCATGAAACCTCGGGGGAAACACGTAATCAACATTTGCATGGGCACCGCCTGTTTTGTGCGAGGGGCTGAGAAACTACAGGCAGAACTTGAAAAACAGCTGGGGATTAAAACTGGAGAGACCACGCAAGATAATCTCTTTTCATTAGATTCTCTGCGCTGTATTGGAGCATGTGGCCTTGCCCCAGTTATGATGATCGATGGAAAGGTCTATGGACGCCTTCATGACCCGGAGGAGATTAAACGAGTCCTAGATGGGTACCGACCCAGTTCGATGCACGAAGCACGAGGCACGATGTACGATGCGTAGGGATCAATAATTGGGTCTCGGGCTTCGGGCTTCGACTTCGGACTTCGGACTTCGGGCCTCGGACTTCGGGCTTCGGACCTCGGACTTCGGGCCTCGGACTTCGGGCTTCGGACCTCGGACTTCGGGCCTCGGACTTCAAACCTCGACTAAAAGAAAGGAAATTACATTATGAAACTCCAAGCCATCGATGCGCTGCATACTCTAAAAGAGCAAAACCGTGCTCTTCTTGAAACACGACGCGTTACTAACCCTGTCACAACCAAGAACGCCCAAGGCCTGAAGAGGCACGTTTTGGTCTGTGGGGGACCTGGTTGTCACTCTTCAGGCAGTCCAAGTATCGCCAAACTTCTCGAAGAAAAATTGACCGAGGGAGGGTTATCTGAGCAGGTCAAAATTTTTCAACCCGGTTGTTTTGGTTTTTGCGAAAAAGGCCCCTTAATCGAGATACACCCTGACAACACAACTTATTGTGATGTTTCCGCAGACGATGTAGCAACCATTGTCGATGAACATTTTCTGCAAGGAAACCAGGTAGAACGCCTTCTCTTTGTGGATCCGAACACCAAGAAGCGTTTTGCTACTAATCTCCCCTTTTATGATGGCCAACTGAAAATTGCCCTCCGCAACGTGGGCTACCTTGCTCCTGAAGACATTCTTGAATATATCGCCGCAGACGGCTATCACGCCTTGGCTAAAGTTCTAGCCATGAATCCTACCTCAGTCATTGAAGAGATTAAAAAGAGCGGTCTACGCGGACGAGGCGGTGGCGGGTTTCCCACCGGCCTAAAGTGGGAATTCACACGTAAAAGTGAGGCCGAACGACGATATATTATTTGTAATGCCGATGAAGGGGATCCGGGCGCCTTTATGGACCGCTCAATCTTGGAAGGAGACCCTCATAGCGTGTTAGAAGGTATGCTCATCGCGGGCTCCGCGATTGG
>NZ_JUEE01000247.1:0-9025 GCF_000802135.1 Desulfosporosinus sp. BICA1-9 | reverse complement strand
GACGACGACGATGATGATGATGACGACGACGATGATGATGATGACGACGACGATGATGATGATGACGACGACGATGATGATGATGACGACGACGATGATGATGATGACGACGACGATGATGATGATGACGACGACGATGATGATGATGACGACGACGATGATGATGATGACGACGACGATGATGATGATGACGACGACGATGATGATGATGACGACGACGATGATGATGATGACGACGACGATGATGATGATGACGACGACGATGATGATGATGACGATGCTAATGCTAATGTTGTACAAGAAGTCGAGGAAAAAGTTGTAAGCTATAATGGTACCATTCCAGAGTCCGATCTTACGATGAGACGGAAAGTCAAAGTTATTAATCGTTAATACTATTATTAGCTTCATACTCATTTGAAAATGATTAATATTTAGGGGAAATTTGCTTATGGCATTACTTCTTAGAATGTCGCCTTGGAGCAAAAAATAATTAGAGGATGTCTCAAGGGTTTGAACATCCTCTAACTCATATTCTTCAACTTAAGAAGATCTAGAAATCTTCTACTTCAAGAAGATCTAGAAAAAACAGGAAAAGTGGAATTCCGAATAATAATCCCCATATTCCCAAAAAGTGTTCTGCCATAATTAAAACCACTAAAGTGAAAAAAACTGGCAGTTTTGTTTTTACGGACATTAGTTTAGGGTTTAAAAAATAGGCTTCAATTGCATGTAAGACTGCAATCATTACTAACACATATAGAATCTTTATTAATCCACCTAATTTGAAGGCTATGATTGTTAAAGGAATCAACGAAATGATAACACCTGCTACAGGTATGATTCCGAGAATAAAAATCATAAAACCTAGACCAATCACTTGATGAAAGCCCATTGCACTCAAGATAATGGCGGATAAAAAGGAGTTAATTAATGAAATCAGGATTTGAGTTTCCATTACTTTAGCAAACGAATTAACGAAATTTTTACCTAGCTTTTTATAGTATTTATATATAAATCCTATTTTACTATCTGCAAACTTGTTTAAGAACTTTATCGTTTTATCCTTTTCTAAAATGAGAAATAAGCTAAGTATAAGGGCAATAAAGATGTTTAAACTAAATTTCCAAATGTTTGTTACCGAATGAATAAGATAAGTTCCACCCTCAACAACATAAGATTGAATGTTTGTACTAATTGCTTCCCTTACATTAGGATTTATTGCATCTTCATAATTATTGATATCAAAATTGCTGAGCTGAATTCCGATATATAATAACTGTTTACTTAAGATGGGTATATATTTATAGATAAAGAATACCATGGCAGAAGCCAATATTATAAAGATAGTAAAGGTAATCCCGGTTCGATTAATGGGCATTAGTTTGACAATTTTCTTAAAAATGTAATTTTGAATTCCGTATAAGATAAAAGAAAACATAAACGTTAATAATAACAAATTCATCATGGGTTTAATACTAATTATAATTGCAAATAAAAGTAGCAAAGATATAATCTTTTTAAATAACTTACTTTCAAAAAAATTCTTATAATAATCCATTTATAATGTTAGCCTCCCGATTTAATTCTCAATTTCTTTTCAAATTACCGTATTATCTAACATAATATCACGTTATATTGCCCGTATAAAGGTTTATCCACAATCTACTGTTCCCCATATATCAGTGCTTCAACTAAGGATCTACCAATATTAAGCCAGTATACTCATATGAAAAAGAAAAATCCACTCCAGTGAGTGACCTCCACTACTCAGTTTACATTAAGTTAACTGCGTTCAATCAAGCAACTGCATCTTCTAATAAAAATATAAAAATGATTAGGTAGCAGAGCACTGATTCATTAAGGAAGGAACTTTAAGGGAAATCTTTCTAATAACTACAAAAACCACCCAGCTAGGTGGCTCCAGTTCTCCGAAATTCAGCATTTGTTAACTGATAGCAATGCTTACTTTCGATGAATCGAAACGATGCCTAGCACGCGACCAACAACTTAAATCTGAATCTTGATTGTATTTGATCTGTCTTTATTATACCTGAAATCTTCTTCCTGTCAACAACCCTGAACTGAAAAGGATCGAGCACCTTCGAAGACTAGTGGTACCTATTCAGCAAGAAGTTTTAGTGCAGTATGCATAAAGATATTAATACCCTTTTGCATAGCATCCTCATCAATACTGAAGCAAGGGTGATGATGCGGATAGACGCATCCTTTTTCCTTGTTCCCTCCTCCTAAGAAGAAGAACGCACCCGGAGCTTTTTGTAAATAGGCGGAAAAATCCTCTGCGCCCATGCTAGGTCGGACAAACGCAATCCCTTCGTCCCCCATCACTTCACGTACTGTCTCTTCCAGAACCTGAACGATCCGATCATCATTGATCACTTGTCTGTAGCCTAAGATAAAGTTTAAATCATAATCTGCTCCGTGAGCTGAGGTAATTCCCTTGACTACTCGCTCAATTAAAAGTGGAACCTCTTGGCGCAGCTTAGGATTCAAGGTACGGATTGTACCGTCTATTTGCACAGTGCCTGGTATAATGTTATTTTGAGTACCACCAACAAACCGACCTACCGAGATTACCACAGGATCTAATGGATCTATATTACGTGACACAATATGCTGCAGGTTAACTACCACTTCTGCCCCAATGGTAATGGCATCGATCGTCTGATGGGGCATTGCTCCATGTCCACCCTTTCCCTTGATCGTGAGATAAAACGAATCCGGTGAGGCCATCATTGGACCATACGCCAAGCCGACTTTACCGCTTTCTAAAGCTGCCCATATATGCCCTCCGATGACGGCGTCTACACCTTCCATTACCCCTGCTTGGACGAGTTCTTCAGCACCCCCTGGTGGGAACTTTTCCTCAGCATGCTGAAATATTAAGCGTAACTCTCCTTTTAACTGGAAATACAAGCTACTGAATAGTTTGGCAACGCCTAGCAGCATAGCAGTGTGTGTATCATGCCCGCAAGCATGCATCACTCCAGGATTTTGAGAAGCATAATCTACCAGAGATTCTTCTTGAATAGGCAAAGCATCAATATCCGCCCTAATGGCAATCACTTTGCCGGGCTGCTTGCCAATCAAACGAGCCATCACACTAGTTTTTGTCGGACGTGTTACCTCAAAATAACCAAAGGACTGGAGCAAGTGAAAAATAAACTCTGAGGTTTCTTCTTCATGATAAGATAACTCAGGATTTTGGTGCAACTGACGTCTCCAAAAGATGACTTCATCCTTGATTGAATCTACCAAGCTATTCAAATTGTCAATTTTCATAAATTAACTCCTTTGAAAACCTTCAGTAAGTACTTTATCTGATGGCTAACCGCCGCTAGGCCTCTGGATAATTCGGACGGTAAGCCATGCTTAAATATAAGCAATGAATTGCTGGGGCATACCCTTACCTTTTAGATAAAGCTTCCTCCGTCGACCACGACTGTTTGTCCGGTCATAAACCCTGCATGGGCGACCAAGGAATAGACGACCTCAGCAATATCTTCAGGATCTGCAATTCGTCCCAGTGGTGTACCTGCAGCAAGTCGAGAAATATGCTCTTCCTTCCCTTCCACCCAACGGGTTTGGACAATTCCTGGTGCAACACCATTAACCCTAACTTCAGGAGCCAGCACTCTAGCTAACGACTTTGTAACACTTATTGCTGCCGCTTTAGAAGCAGAGTAAGCGATAGAACTACCTAATCCAGTTAAGCCTGCTATCGATGTGATGTTCACGATGCAGCCTCGACTTTTCTTAAGTTCGGCAGAAGCCGCCCTGCAACAAAAGAACAATCCCTTTACATTAACTCCCAAGATATCATCCCAGTATTCCTCTTTCATTCCCTCAAGGTCTGAATGATCAACGAAATGGGTCGTTCCCGCATTATTTACTAATATATCCAACTTGCCAAAATCCAAAGTTACTTGACTAATCATTGCCCTAATTTCAGCATCCCGAGCAACGTCCGCTTTATAGATTAGGCATCGAACTCCTAAATCCTTGATTTCTTGACTAGTTTTAAGCGCTTCCTGCTCAGATCGAGAGTAATTAATCGCAATATTAACTCCAGACTGGGCTAGTTTTAAGGCGATCGCTTTACCGATCCCGGTCCCGCCTCCAGTGATCAATGCTGTTTTATCGTTTAACATTATAATCCTCTCCTTGTAAGCAAGTATTATGTACTACCTTCGTTTTTCTAGTATAACCCACAGGTTTATCCTAGACAAGGAATAATAGGACAAGAATGAGCATCGTCTCGATGTTCAACTTTAGCTAATGGAGTTGACTATCTAATAAGTTCCTTTAACTGCTTGGACGCCATTAGAATGTCTTCTACTGCCAAAATGGCAGATACGACTGAAACCCCGTCAATTCCGGTATCCATAACGTGTTTTAGGTTCGTCAGATTAATTCCACCGATCGCCACAACAGGGATTTTGACTGTTCTCTTAATAAGTTCTAATTGCCCGAGACTGACTTCTGGGGCGTCAGTCTTAGTTGATGTGCTAAATACAGCTCCGACTCCTAAATAGTCAGCACCCTGTTGTTGGGCAAGAATGGCTTCTTCTAAGGTACTGGCAGAGACCCCAATGATTTTATTAGGGCCAAACAACTCTCTTGCTTTTAGCATAGGCAGATCTTCTTGTCCGACATGTAATCCCTCGGCATCGACCGCGAGAGCAATGTCTAGACGGTCATTTATAATTAGGGGAATTTGGTAGCGAGAGGTTATCGCTTTTACTTCAATGGCTAGTTGTAAGAAATCCTTGGTAGAAAGGGATTTTTCCCTAAGCTGCACCAAGGTTACCCCACCTTGTATGGCTAGCTCAATACTCTGAGCCAAATCCCGCTCTCCGAGAAGTTTTCGATCTGTGACCAAATACAAAGTGTAGTCGACCTTAACTTTACTCATAACTAATTTTACCTTCTTTAGCTAGGATTTCGGGAGTCAGATTATAGATGCTATCCAACAATCTGGTTCTAAAGGTTCCGATCCCTTCCCCATGGCGTAATGAAGCCTGAGCGATTTCTCCTGCCAAGCCCATACTAATAATGCCAGCCACGGCCGCCGTATAATAATCTTTAGTGACGCCGCAAAAGGTTCCCACGAGGGAGGTTGTCATACACCCTGTTCCTGTAACATCCGCCAAAATTCGGTGGCCATTATCCAGTAAGCACACTCGACGTCCATCAGAAACAACATCCGTTTTACCAGTTATGGCAATCACGCAGCCTAATTCAGAGGCTAGTTTTTTGGCAATCACCGAACTATCTTGTTCGTCCGCTAGCGAATCAACTCCCTTTATAGCTACATTTTGGCCGGCTAAGACTTTGATCTCTGACATATTCCCCCGGATAACCTCAAGTTTTAACTCCTTAATCAACTTTTCTGCAGTGTTTGTTCTCAGCTTCGTGGCCCCAACTCCTACCGGATCTAGGATCACCGGAACACCTAATTCTTTCGCCCGTAATCCGGAGACTCGCATGCTTTCAATCGTTCTGGAATTAAGAGTGCCAATGTTAAGAACTAGGGCAGAAGCAAAGCCAACCATTTCTGCCACTTCCTCCAGATCATCTGCCATCACAGGGGAACCTCCGATGGCTAGGACAATATTCGCACAATCATTCACAGTGACATAGTTGGTAATATGGTGAATTAAGGGACTTTTTTCTTTAACAAGCCTTAGGTTTTCAAAGATTACTTCACGTATTTCCATTTAGCAGTCAACCTCCATGTTATAGAATGTAAGATGCTGATAATCAGCATCACAGGAATTGTAGAGCCCAGAACAAAGTCTAACTTGATAAACCTATAGTATAAAGCTGTACCCACTGCACAGAGGAGTAACGTACCCCAGTTTATCAAAAGCTCAGGTTGGATTTTCTTGTTCTTTAAAAGGAAATAATCCGTCAAGAGAATGGCAAATAAGGGCGCAAACACTGATCCAATGGCATAAAGAAAATGCTCATATTGCTCAATATTAACGATAATCGCAAGTCCGGTTCCAATCCCAGTCATGACCAAGGCAACCGTTTTCTCATTTAATTTAGGGAAAATGTTGAGAAATGTGACCCCAGCCGAATAAGCATCCAGGAAGGTAGTGGTTACCGTAGCCAAGACAATAATTCCTAAGGCTACAATACCGAGATTAGCTGCTAATAACATTGCGGCGGGATCAGCGTCCGAGGCGATGATCGCTGCGCCCAGGCCGATAATGTACATCCAACTGCTGCCAAAGAAGTATCCAAGCCAGCTGCCCCAGGCACCGTCTCTCCTTGACTTAGCAAAGCGTGTGTAGTCAGAGATCAATGGTAACCAGGATAAAGGCATGATTACAGCTAATTCTATACCAAAGCCAAAAGACATATCTCCGACAACCTGTTTGGTAAACAGTTCATGGTTGCTGAAAATGATAGTGCTCAAGATAATCGTTAACAAGAACAATAGCACCACAGCTATGTGGTTCGCCTTTTTCCAGCCGCTATCTTTTCCAAGCCATACCCAAATCATAATAAAGACTCCAATAATCAGACTCCAAACCGTCAGCTGATCAAATCCCCATAAGGTTTTGCTGATCTGGTTAACCGACCTGGCCCCGACGATTATCATCACAGCCGTCCAACCCAATAATTGTAAAACATTTAAAACAGAAAATAGATAGGAACCGTATTTTCCAAAGGAAATTCGAGTTGATACCAGGGCAGGAATGCGCTCATTAGTTCCGATGATTCCTGCTAACACCAAAAGTGAGGTTCCAACCAAGTGTCCAATCAGGATAGCCAAAACCCCCATTTTAAATCCTAGGGGAGCCAACAGCCCGCCGGTTAAAATTTCGGCGACTGAAATAGCTGCGCCAAACCAAAGGGTTGAAAAATTAAACATACTTAAATTATTTTTTGAAGCTATACTCACTCTATTAATCCTGCCTTTTTGTATAATGTGTAAAAGTGATGAGTCGGTCCTACGCCTTTTCCGATCGCTAAAGAATGTTGAATGGCAATTGTGATATATTCCTTGGCTAAGGAGACTGCTTGATTAAGGCTGTACCCCAACGCCAGATTTGCAGTGATTGCCGATGAAAGAGTACATCCTGTCCCATGAGTATTCTTAGTAGCAATCCTAACCGAGCTAAAATAACTAAATTCCTGACCGTCAAAGAGGATATCTACAGAGTCATCCTCTAAGTGTCCCCCCTTTAAAAGTACATTCTTAGCCCCCATCTGATAAATCACCTTAGCAGCCTCTTCCATTTGCTTTAGCGTGCCAATAGACCTTTTGGTCATGACCTCAGCCTCTGGAATATTAGGGGTGACGATCATTGCCATGGGCAATAATTCCCTACTCAAAGTTACTTCTGCCTCCGGGTTTAACAAGTGGTAACCGCTTTTAGACACCATGACTGGGTCTAAGACAATCCTTTGAGGCGCATAGTGTTTCAACTTTTCTGCAATCACCTCGATAGTTTGAACTTGGGAAACCATACCGATTTTCACTCCGTCGACCTCAATATCGTCGAAAACTGCTTCGATTTGTTGAGCAATGACCTCTCTTGAGATATCCTGAACAGCAAAAACTCCTTGGGTATTTTGGGCAGTGACTGCGGTTATTACGCTCATTCCATAGACACCATGAGCACAGAACGTTTTTAGATCAGCTTGAATCCCTGCTCCCCCACTAGAATCTGAACCAGCTATAGTAAGTACTTTTTTCACGGGTGACTACCTCCTCCATTATTAAATATTCTCTCTTTAAAAACTAAAAAGAGCACAGATCCCCAGAATAGGGTTTGTGCTCTTTCATCTTCATAAAAGAGTAAAAACTGCTTACCTACGCTGGCATTATCCAGATCAGGTTAAAAGGGTCTTAGACCTTATCGGGTCTAAATCTCAGCCAGCCTTTCTAGCTCCCCTGCCCACATCATATATATTTTGTTAAAAATAACATGGAAAATGTGATTAGTCAATCCTATCGGACACGATTTCTACACCGTTCTCTTAACTTGTCAGTTTTTCAGCTTCCTCTAATTCCCATACTACTCATTGAGTAGTATTTCCCTCGGGTTATGTTGATCCAGTAAAACCAATCTTAGCCTATCGGACGGATCGACGATTGATCGAAACTAAATACTTTAACAAATATAGGTACTAATTTTGGGTCAAATTGAAGCCCGCTGTTTGCCATCAATTCATTAAAAGCTTGCTCTTGGCTCATGGCTTTTCGATACGGACGATTACTTGTCATGGCATCGTAGGCATCCGCAATCGCCAGAATGCGGCACTCTAAGGGAATGTCGTTTTCCTTAAGTCCTAAAGGATAGCCCTGACCGTTCCACCATTCATGGTGTCTCAAAATGTGATCGGCAATGGGAAGCAGGTCCGGGGCAGATTGTGCAATCCGATGTCCAATCTCACTATGTCGCTGCATTTCCTTAAATTCTTCAAAGGTTAAACGCCCAGGCTTAAAAAGTATACGATCTGGAATACCCACTTTGCCGATATCATGAAATTGGGCCAACAATCGCAAATCTGCAAGAGTACGCTCGGCTAATCCCATTGCTTCTCCAAGGGTTAGGACTATGTCTTGCAGACGATCGGCATGCCCTTCCGTGATAAAATCTCTAGCCTCTAAAGCTTTCATAAGTGCCTGAACTATGGCACTGCGGGTACTTTTACTTCGATGTAGTTTTTCCCGATACATGCCATCATCAGCTTCTTTAAAGACCATATCAACATTCACATTCGTTTTCTCACTTACAGCAGATCCTATAGATAAGCTAAGTGGAAACTCTAAATTCTCGCTATTGTACTCCTCAACAGCCTTACGAATTCTATAACAAGCTTGTTCCACAATTTTCAGGTCACTTTTTGGCAAAAGGATGGCAAATTCATCTCCGCCAATTCTGAACACTAAGTCATCCTCCCGGAAACACTTCTTAAGTATACCAGCAGTGAGCCAAAGCAACTTATCACCAGTGCCATGTCCTAAAGTATCATTGACAAGTTT
>NZ_JUEE01000246.1:0-16383 GCF_000802135.1 Desulfosporosinus sp. BICA1-9 | reverse complement strand
TAGTGCGGCGACACTCTATACCGGCGCGACAGATATTGGCCAAGGGTCAGATACTGTCCTTTGTCAGATGGCGGCAGAGGCTATGGGATACCGCTATGAAAACATGAAGATCATTGCGGCTGATACTGAAACAACGCCCCATGATTTTGGCGCCTATGCCAGCCGTCAGACCTTAATGTCGGGTACGGCCGTTAAGAGGGCAGGCGAGGAAATCAAAAAACAGGTACTGGACATGGCCTCCACGTTGATGAACTTACCGCCTGAAGACCTAGAGTGCCGGGAAGGGATTATTTTCTCAATATCTCGTCCTAAGGCTAACACGCTAACCTTTGAGGAAGTGGCCCGTCGTTTCTTTGTCCTACGGGGTCTTCTCTTAGGCCGTGGAGTCTACTCTGTTCCCCGCTTAGGGGGGACATTCAAAGGAGCCGCAGTGGGTACCTCGCCAGCTTATAGCTATTGTGCTCAGATCAGCGAGGTTCAAATCGACGAGGAAACGGGTGAAATCGATGTTCGAGAAGTGTGGGATGTCCATGATTGTGGAAAGGTGATCAACCCTATGCTTCTGCACGGGCAAGTACACGGAGCCCTGTATATGGGCATGGGAGAGTCGATCTGGGAACAGGTTTTGTTTGATGATCAGGGACGAATTCTTAACCCCAATCTCGGCGAATATAGATTACCTACCGCACTCGACATGCCTCAGATTCATTCCGAATTAGTCGACAGCTATGAGCCGGCTGGACCATGGGGGGTAAAGGAAGTCGGTGAAGGAGCAACCAATCCGACCATGGGTTGTTTCTCGAACGCCATCTTTGATGCCATGGGTGTGAGAATCAATAGTTTGCCACTCACTTATGAAAAAGTCTGGCGCGCTATGAAAGAAAAGCGTGAGGGCAAAACAGAAGCCTGAGGCCAGAAGCAGAGGTTAGAAATCAAAGGTTGAGGCGCGTAGTTCGAGATAATATGATGAATATATCAAAAAAAGTGGCAGCCTAAACTAAGAAAAATATACCCTAAGTATGAAATCTCTTCATACATTTTTATAACACTTGCTTTTTGTTTTCTTATCTTCCGAGAAAAGCTGGTGTTTTTTATTTTGAGAATCAATTCTCGTTGATCTTTGGCAAAGCTGGCCAAAAACCTCGGCGAATTTGGGAGGAATGTATTCCTACATTATGTAGATAAGTAAAAATTTGTGGACAAGGAACCCATTATGAATTATGATTTGCTCAGTAGTATACTTAAATGGGATACGTAAAACATTGGATTTTATAAAGGGGCTAGAATGAGCAGAGGCACCGTCTTTTAAAGACCAGGGTTAAAGGAGAAGGAGATGAATCTATGAAAGTAATTCACACTGATGAAATCATTGCAGCTGTGGAACGGCTTTGCATTGAGGCCAATTATTTCCTTGGGGAAGATGTACTCAAGGCCTTAGATAGATGTAGGGCACTTGAGGAAAGTCCGCTAGGAAAGAATACCTTTACTCGGTTGATTGAAAATGCTGCGATTGCTAGAAAAGAACGAGTACCTATCTGCCAGGACACTGGTATGGCTGTTATCTTTGTTGAGCTGGGTCAGGGGATGCATGTAGAGGGTATGGACCTTACTGAAGCAATTAACGAAGGTGTACGCCGAGGTTATGTCAATGGGTTTTTACGTAAATCTATTGTCCAAGACCCTACTTTTAACCGGATTAATACGAAGGATAATACGCCAGCCGTCATTCATTATGATATTGTACCAGGTGATCTTTTAAAGATAACCGTAGCCCCTAAGGGTTTTGGTAGTGAAAATATGGGTGATATCAAAATGCTAAAAGCTTCCGAAGGTATAGAAGGAATCATTAAATTTGTGGTTGATACAGTAGATCGTGCTGGGGGGAATCCCTGTCCGCCTATAATTATAGGTGTGGGAGTAGGCGGCAATATGGAGAAGGTAGCAATACTTGCTAAAAAATCACTTCTAAGAACCGTTGGAGAACATAATCTTGATCCGAATTGGAGTAAAGTTGAAGACGAAATTCTTGAACGAGTAAATAAACTTGGAATTGGCCCTCAGGGTTTAGGTGGAACTCAAACAGCAATGGCAGTATTTATTGAAACCTATCCCACTCATATTGCCGGTATGCCGGTTGCTGTGAATATAAACTGTCACGCGGCGCGCCATAAATATATTGAAATGAGTGGTAGAGAGACCATAGTAACTGAGGGGAATCAGATTATTCAGACTCCCTTGACTAAGGAAAAGGTTGCAGATTTAAAGGCCGGTGATTCTGTGTTAATAAGCGGAACTATCTACACGGGTAGGGATGCGGCACACAAAAAGATAGTGGAAGCTATTGATCGTGGGGAGGAATTGCCCTTTGATATCAAAGATCAAATCATTTATTATATGGGACCAAGCCCGGGGAAACCAGGTCAAGTTATAGGTTCTGCAGGTCCGACTACGAGTTATCGTATGGATTCTTATGCGCCAAAACTAATCGCTAACGGTTTAACAGGGATGTTGGGGAAAGGAATTCGATCAGCCGAAGTTATTAAGTCAATGATAGAACATGGCGCTGTTTATTTTGTAACTACGGGTGGGGCAGGAGCCTTTTTATCAAAGTGTATCAAGTCGGTGGAGGTTATTGCTTATCCTGAACTTGGTCCGGAAAAGATAAGCAAACTTATAGTAGAAGATTTGCCAGCTATCGTAGCTATCGATGCCAGTGGCAATGATATATATGAAATGGGCAAAGCTAAGTACCGTAGGTAATATTATTTGCTAAAGAAGCTAGATAAATCTAATAAGATAGAATTAAGACGAACGTTGGATTATCAACTATGCGTCTTTTTTTTATTGCAAAAGTTTTAAATAAATTAAAACCTATTTTAAACTTGTATTACATAATTTTCAAAAAGGCACTTGCTATTGATTGTGACTTATCATACTATTAAAAAAAGTCATAATATTCAATTTTAACTATTTTTTCCCCTAAAAATGATGGTTTCCATGAGTTACAGACGGCAGACTCTCTTTAAAAAGTCGGTCGTAGAAGCATTATTGGGTGTTCTGGAGCGGTATTAGTATCCTATAGCTACTTTCGCAGCTGGGCATTCCTGAAAAGTAGTTTTTAGAAAGAGGTCCATACCTAGGAATAACTGTGAAGGGTTTAAGGAGGAATAATTTTTGAGAATCAAAGTTAAAGACTTCATGACGACTAATGTTATTAAACTGCAATGGGGCGATTCAATTCAGAAAGCTATCAACATTATGGTGCAATATCGTATTGACGGTATGCCAGTTGTTGATAATTACAACAAACTAGTAGGCATATTTACGAAGACCCATGCTTTAAGGGCTATAGGATTGGACGAGAAGGTTACTGTTGGTGAACTAATGAAGCAAGATGTAATCACGGTTAGAGAAGATGCACAACCTGAGGAAGCCTTACAGCTTCCGGTTGGAAGACTACCAGTGGTTGATTATAATGGAGAGCTTGTGGGTATTATCACAAGAACCGACATAATGAAGGCGTTCCAGCGGCAACTAGAGTATGCGGTAGAAGAACATAATGCAATTATCAATTCAGGGCATAATGCGATAATTGCGGTTGACAAAAATGGGAAAATTATAGTCATTAATAAGTCTGCCGAAAGGCTGATAGGGGTACCACTGGAAGAAGTTATTGGTAAATCAATCGAGGATTTAATTCCTGAATTGAATTTAACCAACGTGATGCATACGGGGGTTGCTGAGCTAGTTCGGAAAATTGTTATTGGTCAGAAGGTGTTATTGGTTAATAAGAACCCTATTATTAGCAGAGGTGAAGTCATTGGCTCAGTGGGTATATTTCAGGATATTTCTGAGCTGGAACATATTTCTCATGAACTTAAGACTGTTCAGGAAATTAATAAAGAGTTAAACACAATCCTTGATTTTTCCGCCGATGGTTTTGTTATCGCCAACGGTCAAGGGATTGTCCTTAGAGACAATAAATCTAGCCGTAAAATGCTTGGTATCCAAGAAGTAAGCATAGTCGGGCGGCATGTCAACTGGCTTATTGAAAGTGGCTATACCTTTGAGTCGGTGACACTAAAAGTGTTGGAAAAGAAGGGACCGATAACCATCTTTCAGCACCTTAGTTCGGGCCGTGAAATCGTTCATACTGGCACACCAATTATGGATGAGAATGGCGTTATTACACGGGTAGTCGTGAATTTGCGTGATTTATCGGAACTGAACTTTTTACGGGAGCAACTTAGAGAGGCTCAAACATTATCCGTCAAATACTTTAATGAACTGGATAAGTTCCGCAAGGAACAAATGAGTTCGGACATCATAATTCGAAGTGCCGTCATGGCGGAGAAGATTGAAACCGTTATCAAGGTAGCCCAAGTGGATTCTACAGTTCTGATCTTAGGTGAGTCTGGAGTAGGCAAAGAGCCGATTGCTGGCATCGTGCATAAAGCGAGTAACCGGGCTAATAATCCCTTTATTAAATTAAATTGTGCTTCCATTCCAGCCAATCTCATAGAAGCAGAGCTTTTTGGGTACGAAGGCGGGTCGTATACTGGTGCAAACAAGGAAGGTCGTCCAGGCCTGTTTGAAATTGCCAACAGCGGAACACTGTTTCTAGACGAGATCGGGGAGTTGCCTTTTGATATGCAATCCAAACTGTTAAGAGTTTTACAAGAAAGGGAAATATACCGGGTAGGGGGACGAAAATCCATCAAATTGGATGTACGCATTGTCGCAGCAACCAACAGAGACTTGGAGCATATGGTTAGGGTCGGTAAGTTTCGTTCAGATTTATTTTACCGCCTTAATGTGATATCAATCTGGATTCCGCCTTTAAGGGATAGAAAAGAAGACATTCCACCACTCATTCATTATTTCTTAGAGAAATATAACAAAAAATATAATAAACATAAAAATGTTTCTCCTCAATTAGTGGAAAGATTTATCTACTGCCAATGGCAGGGCAATATCAGGGAACTGGAGAACACAATCGAAAGAATGGTAGTTCTGAGTCACGGGGACCTCATAGATACGGATTTTCTAACTGAAGGGGAACGCAGCCTACCGTTAACGGAACCCACAAGTATGAATCTGAAGGACATTTTGGATCAGACTGAGAGAAACTTAATTCAGCGAGTTTATGAAGAATGTAAAAGTACTCGAAAAGCTGCCAAGATATTAGGTATAGACCAATCGACGATCGTTAAGAAAATGAAAAAGTACTCCGAGACTGATTCTTTACGTAATCAGTGATGGTAATTGGCATCGACGATATTTACTAACAGGAGTCCATAGTTTTTTATTAATGTATAAAAAATGATGAAGAAGCGCATCAGTGTTTATTTGAAAATTCAGAAATTTGGGCATATTCAAACCTTTTATAAGGTTGGCACATTATTTGCATTGTAATTGGTAAAATAACACACTTCATCACCTAGTAAACGTTATTTTTGGCGCTTATGGAGGTGGTATTGTACTGCAGCTATTGTAGTACAACAATTTAAATGAGGGGAGGTACATTTATGGCAAATTGTTCACAATGTAAGTCCTTCTTTGAAATTCCGGAAGGCGCTGATGATTTTACACCCGGCAAAGGTGATTGTGTGCGTCAAGAGCAGGATGCAAAAGGTAAATGGTATGAATCCAAACCAGTAATGGGCGATACAGCGAGCGACAAATGTCCAAAATTTGCTCAGAAGAACTAAGAATTAGGAGGAGGGGATAAGGAATGGCAACCAGACATCAACCGATAGAATATAAAGGGAAAGTCATTGATTTTCCTTTTGATAATCCGGCGGAAGAAACTATCCCAGATTCAGAAGTTCATGAACATTTAGCTAATCCAACGACTGAGCGGACTAAAAGACTGAAGGCCAGATGTCGTTGGAAGCACTCCGCTGGTGGTGAGTTTGTTGAAGGAGACGTAAAAGCAGGAATTGAACGGATGCGCTTAATTACTGAGGCTTATAAAACAAACACAGGAAAGCCACACGTTATTCGAAGAGCCAATCTATTATCGAATCTTCTCAATAATTGTACAGTAATTGTCCAAGAAGATGAACTCATCGTCGGCTTTAATGCCGAGAATCCTAACTATGTTCCGCTATATCCTGAGCAGTCCTATATGGCTTGCATGGATTATATTTTAGACCCAAAAATTGCTCCCCAGCCGGTAGAAGAAGCCAGAGAATTGGCTGAGTATTGGATCGAGCATTCTCTTCAAAAGAAATGTGAAACATATTTTACACAACATGAGCTTGAAGTTATGTACTCCATGAGTACCTTAGAAACACCTGGTTTTGCGACTGGCTTTAACAGTGTTGTTCCTCCGTATGAAACAGTAATAGAAGATGGACTGTTAAAGAGAATCGAGTTAGCAGAGCGACACATCGAGGCTGCTAAGGAAGTACTAGGATCAGAAAACTGGGATGCTCCTGCAAGACTAAAACTACTTCCCCAAATTGATCTCTGGCAAGCTATGATTATTGCCTCCAAGGCAGCAATTTCATGGGCCAGGAGACATGGTCGACTCTGTAGGATTATCGCAGAAAACTTTGAAACCAATCCCCAACGTAAAGAAGAGCTGCTAATGATGGCTGAGATTTGCCAGCGGGTTCCGGCTGAACCGTGCCAAGGGTTGCGGGATGGCATGCAGGCTAAATGGTTCACATTCCTGATATGTCATGCTCTCGAACGTTACAGCAGCGGCTACGCGCATAAACCCGATAAACTGTTTTGGCCGCTTTATAAGGCTAGTGTAATAGATAAGAGTTTCCAGGCCATGAGCCATGAAGACGCTGTAGAGCTCTTCGAATGTGAACGTCTAAAAATCTCCGAGAATGCCCCTGGAAAGTCTAGAGGCTATCGTGAAGTTTTCCCTGGATCAAACGATCTATTCATTTTTACGTTGGGCGGTCTGGAGAGAGATGGTTCTGACGGGTGTAATGACTGTACAGACGCTATTTTAGAAGCTGCTCGAAATATCCGAACAACTGAGCCTTCCATTGTTTTCCGTTGGAACCCTAAGGGTCGACTTAAAACTAAAAATCTAGTCTTTCAATGTGTTAGAGATGGATTGGGCTACCCGTCAATTAAACATGACATCATAGGTACTCAACAGATGGTGTATTATTCCCAGTTTAGCCAAAACAAGAACGGTGCTACTTTAGAAGAAGCACATGATTGGGCTAATGTGCTTTGTATGTCTCCAGGGCTTGTCGGAAGGAGAAAGACCCAGAAATCCAGGAGTGAAGGCGGTGGGTCCATCTTCCCGGCGAAGATCATGGAAGTTACCCTTAATAACGGGTTTGACTGGAGCTTCACCGGCATGCAATTGGGACCACAAACTGGTAATGTTGAAGACTTCAAGACCTTTGAGGATTTATGGGAAGCCTTCCGTAAACAGTATCGTTGGGGCATGGACTTGATGATCAGGGCTAAGGATGTCTCCAGGTACTGGGAAACTAAAATTCTCGAGAACCCGTTTATCTCAGCAATAGATGACGGCTGTATGGAACTGGGTAGAGAATCGATGGAATTGTCCGAGCAACCCAATGGTTGGCATAACCCCATTACGACCATCGTTGCGGCAAACTCCCTGATTGCCATTAAGAAGCTAATTTTTGATGATAAAAAATATACCTTCCTGGAACTGAAGAAAGCTATGCATAGTAACTGGGAAGGGTATGAAGAAATGCGTAAGGACTTCCTGAATGCTCCGAAATGGGGTAATGACGACCCGTACGCAGATGACATTGTTAAGGCTTTCTATGAAGATATTATTTCCGGTGAAATGAGAAAGATTGTTAACTACTCCGGTGGTCCTGTGCTTCCAACCGGCCAGGCGATAGGTTTGTATATGGAGATTGGTTCTCGTACAGGTCCTACCCCTGATGGTCGGTACGGAGGAGAAGCATGTGATGACGGTGGTATCTCACCTTATATGGGAACCGATAAGAAAGGACCCACCGCTGTACTGCGTTCTGTATCCAAAGTAAATGCGGCTACCCAAAAGGCTAATCTTTTGAACCAGCGTTTGTCAGCCCCCATTATGCGGAGCAGTAAAGGCTTTAAGATCTGGCTGGCCTATATGAATACGTGGAACGATTTAAATATTGATCATATCCAGTTCAACGTCGTAAGCAATGAGGAAATGCAAGCTGCTCAGCAAGAACCGGAGAAACATGGCGATTTAATAGTCCGTGTTGCTGGTTTCAGTGCCCGCTTTGTTGATTTATCAACCTATGCTCAAAATACCATTATGGCTCGCCATGAACAAGACTTTGAAGCGAAGGATTTTGATTATCTAGGTCTTGATCTGTAATTAAGTTAAATAGGTACAGGGGAGTGCTGGGGTGCTAGTACTCCCTTGCTCAAACACTGTGTTGCCTTTATTTATCCAATCGTAAGACTCCCACTTCTACAAGTGGGAGTGGTACCCCCGGCTCCGCTTCGGTGGGGGTAGAGTCCATCCTACGGCGCGAATGTATTCGTCAGTTGTCTGCGCCTTCGGCGTAAGTCTCCACTGGAGACTTACGTCACCGAAGACTCGATGTTCAACTTTAGTTGAACGAGTTCACTAAACTATAGGTAGGAGTGAGAAATGTATGGCAGGTAGTTATGATATGGTTATTGAGATGGGGACCACCAAGGCCTGTTCGAGTTGTAAATGGGGTAACGCTGACTTCGTTAACCCTTTAAGGGGAAACTGTGTTGGTGCAAAGAACCATATGGGCGGTATCTGGAAAAGAATGATTCAGGATTATTATAATTGTACTTGTGGTAAATACGAAGAAGGGGACGTCAATTTCAGAGAACACGTATAAGGATAGTTAATAACATGTACTCCGTAAGGAGTACATGTTATTAACATATGCTCTTTTTTGTACAGGCTTACCTCTATATGTTGTATTGGGAATTCTGTGCACTGTATCGGTGGCGTTGACTCTCCCTTCGTCGCGAAGTGTTCCTTTTGGATTTATGTCTTCTGCCAAATAATAATAAAAACTGGGGGGTCAGTATCATGGCAAATGATAAAAAGCTTGTGAGTTTAACAGTCCCCAAACTAGATCCATTTTTTTATATTGACAAAGAACTTCGCGTGATCCTGGAAAGAATGGAAAATCTTTCTAGAAAGCACCCTATAAATATCTTGGTTAGCGGAAAACAGGGTTGTGGAAAGTCTTCTTTGGTCAGTCAATTTGGAGCGGTCTACAACCGGCCAACAGCTCATTTCCAAATCGGAATATTATCCGAACCAGGGCAATTGTTTGGTGAACAGACTTTGAAAAACGGGGAGACGAGTTATCGACCCTACCTATTTCCGGAAGCGCTTCAAACCCCAGGCTGTGTTATTCATTTAGAAGAAATCAACCGACCAGAAAACCCCAAAGCCTTGAACATGCTGTACTCGATTTTGGCTGAAGATAGGGAGATCTGGATGGATGAATTAGGTTTAATTAAGGTGGCTGATAATGTGGTCTTTTTTGCAACCATGAATGAAGGGGAAGAATATATCGGAACTGAAATGCTTGACCCGGCCTTAAGAGACCGATTTTATACAGTCCTGATGGATTACATTCCTCCAGAAGTAGAGGCAGAAGTCATGGCTCAAAAAGCTGGTATTAGTCGAGAGCAAGCGCTAGAAATCGTCGGAATTATTAATAAGTTGCGAGGGCATTCCCAATTCCCCATTGATGTCTCTACCAGAACCAGCTTGATGATCGCCGAATTAGTTGCTTTGGGGACTACAATCAGGGATGCTATAGTGTACAGTTTACAAACAACTAAAGAACATCTTGAATCGATCCTTCTCACCCTTCACTTAGAGAACGGAAATGTAGAAAGTAAGGCGAGTGAATATATTCTATTTAATCGGGATATTGAAAAAGTTGCCCGATAGATAAAGGGGGTGGAGCGCATGACACAAAAACCCAAAGACATAATAACTAAGTTTGTTTATTCGGGAGGGGAAGGAATATCTGACTACTGGAGAACGAATAAATCCCCGATTGAAACAAAAGAATTAGCCAATTTGTTGCGTTCTACTAGGAGAATTACCAGCTTTATTGGACCTAATGTAGGAAATGTTATTTGGAATGGGATGCGTTCTATCTCAGTGGATACCGATATTGCCTTAGATCCGCAACTTGTACTGGGCAGGTACCCCATTCCAAGTGATAAGACGGATATTGCGATTGGTACTGTTATTATTAAAGCATTAAATCAAGCCGAATGGAGTCAGCGTGCCATTGATCAAACATTCGCGAAGTTTGCTAAATCACAAGTGGATGTAAATTACAAGCTGAAAATGTTTCTGGAAATGGCTGAACAGATTTATATAGATACTGTTTCTAACCGTTCTGTTTTAGGGTTATATACAGAAATGCACCGCAAAGCTACCTTTCAGGAAACAAAAAGGTATTTTGTGCAGCCACCTTCGCTGGGGGAGTTAATGAATATTTGGTGGATAATGGGCGGAGACAGAAGTGGATGTAAATACCAAGAGGAATTTTCGCGTGAAATTCATAACGTACGAGGATATGAGCTGGAACAACATTACAAAGGACCACTCTCTCTGCTCAATTCAATTGTCAGAGAACTAATTGAGGAATGTCCTAAGATCAAGAGCGTAGTGGATCGCTGTACTTATCGGGTGGGTCTTTATTCTAGAGTTTGGAGTGAGCTGAAAGACATAACCAAATTCTGGACAGGGGATAGATTCGATCCTCTAATGTTGCAAAAGCCCTCTGAAAATAATGATATCCTCGAGGGATCAGCTGAGCTGCAAAAAACCATTCAGTCAAAATTAGCCGAAGAGGTTGAATCGAATTTGACTGAGGAAGTTTTTGACCTTACAGAAGATATTGGCCGTATTTTAGGTGAAGATTCGGATGTAGTGCCAATTAAAGTTACGGATAATGTTATACCGTTTATTGAGCCTTTAGACAGAGAACTGATGTACAAGTTATACATTGCATTAAGGAGTCATGCGAAAAAAAGAAATATCTTCAATAGGGGACTGAAAAGTGGCAAGCTTGATTCTAGGCGCTTGTATAGAGCCCCCATTAACGGGAATATTTTTTGCTATAAAAAACAAGAACTCGAGATGAATAGTGATGTTGTTCTATTGGTAGATGCTACGGGTTCACTGGGTGGACCAAAATGGAAACTTGTGCAGAAAATATACCGGGCTCTATTTGAAGCTGTAAACAGCTTTAACAGTAATACCCGGATCTTTAGTTATTCAGAAGTTAAAGGAGAATGTACTCTTACAGAACTGACCCCTTCGCATGGAATGTTTTATACAGTGATCCCCAGGGGCAAGACTGCATCTGCTGAGGCAATTATCGCCACTGCTTTAATGTTGAAAAAGCATGCCAAGCGTCCGTTTATTATACATTTAACGGATGGAGCTTCAAACTGGGGGAGCGAGGTTAAGCTAGCCATTGATTACTGTAAACAAAAAAAAATTAGCTTGAAGACCCTTGGTTTTGGCTGCTCGTCAAGTAATATGGTTGGCTTAAAAGAAGAGTATGACAACCAGGTCGTGTTTGTGGAGGGCTTAAAAGAACTTCCCAAAGAATTCGCCAAATTATTGGCGAATACGAATTATTTATAAATTAAAACCTAGGAGGGATCTTATGTCTACAGAGGCGTTAAAAATAGAAACAGAGATAAGAGAGCCTTTGATATCTAATATTCAGCGTTACTCCCTTCAGGACGGACCGGGATTTAGAACAACTATATTTTTTAAGGGATGTCCCTTACGGTGTCCTTGGTGTCATAATCCGGATACGCACTCCATCGAACCGGAAATAAGTTATTATTTTGAAAAGTGCATCGGTTGTGGGAGATGCGCCGAGGGTTGTTCAACTGGGGCAACCTATACTGAAGTGAAGGGGCAAGGGTCAGTTCTAAGGTATGATAGAAGCAAGTGCAGTGGTTGCGGAAAGTGTGCAGAGGCTTGTTTATCAGGGGCAAGGGATATCGCTGGTCGAAAAATGCCGCTGAAGGAAATTATTCGAGAAGCAACTGCAGACGCGATGTTTTTTTTCAATTCCGGCGGGGGCGTGACGATAAGTGGTGGAGATCCTATGTTATTCCCAGACTATACTATAGAATTGGCAAGGCTCCTTAAAAAAGAAGGGCTTCATGTAGCGCTTGAGACCTCAGCGTTTGGTCAATGGCAACATCTTGAAAGACTACTAAACTACATAGATTTATTTTTAATCGATATTAAGACAATGGATGCAGATAAATGTAAAAATGTGATTAAGGGAGATTTGAAGGTTATCTTAGGAAATTTTGAGAAACTAGTTGAAGCCGGCGCCTCTGTACGGGCAAGATTACCGATTATACCAGGTTTTAATAATAGCCAGAGTGATTATGAAGCTTATACCGAATACCTAAGCAAATTTGTCGGGAAAATTGATGCTGTAGACCTTTTGCCATTCCATAGTTACGGCGAAAAAAAGTATCAGTTGCTGGGGAGAATGGAAAGTTATCAGTTTCAAAATGTACACTCCCTAGAGTCTAAAGAACTAAAGCCTTTTTTAATCATGCTAATTGAAGCGGGTTTTATCTCCGGCCAAAGTCTGACAGTCGGTGGTTTAATAGGCGTAAAATAAGTAAAAGCTGTTGGTCACATTTTATCTTTACCAAGGAGTTTGGTATCATAAGTTCTCAAAAACTGATGAATCCAAACATCGTAGATGACATTTGTCATCAATACAGGTATCTGTTGGTATACGCTAATCTTTTATAAGGTTCCTACAAAACTGATGATATATTTCATCAGTTTTTTTCACAATAATTTTAATATTCTAATAATACTGCGCAATTAGTGACTGTGCTGAGTTTGGAATGAATCTTGCAATGATTAACGATATTAATGATTACCTATGTGTAATGTCAACTGTATGTACCAAATGAAATAGGCTAGTTCTGGTTAAGGCCAAGTGCAACTCATTGAAGAAAATTTGGTAAAACCAAGTCTCGACTAAAACAAGGTGTAATCATACCCTGTGACAATCAAAACAAAGGAGGGAACGTTTATTTACAACGACAATCAAGGTTTCGTCTAGAAATTATAAAAGAATGGAGCTGTTAGAATGAGCGGTCAACCTACTATTGACACCAATGAACCGGTTTTTTTTCACCCTGATTTATTCGTCGTTCCAACGAACGGGGAAGCACCTTACCTTTTGGGGTACAAATGTGAGGATTGTGGTAAAGTATGGTTTCCAAAATTAGAGATATGTCCCGAGTGTTGGACGGATTTAAAACAAATTACCTTAAGTAGAAGTGGGAAATTGTACAGTTATTCTATTATTCATATAGGTCAAAGAGGGATCAAGTCCCCATACGCAGTTGGTTATGTGGATTTTCCAGAAGAGGTACGAATCTATGCTCAATTGGCCATTCCACACGAAAAATTAAAATTGGGAATGGATGTGGAAGTTATTGAGGGTGTTGTTAGGTTGGATAAAAATAGTAATCCAGTCATGCTCAGCTATATGTTCAAAGCAGTAGAGTAAATACCTTTACATAGAAGGAGGGCTAACAGATGAGAGAAGTATATGTTGTGGGGGTCGGGATGACTCCTTTTGGTAAGTTTCCGGATAGGCCTTATTATGATTTAGGAAAAGAGGCAGTTGTTAAAGCGGTCAAAGATGCGAATGTCGACAAACGTGAGATTCAAGCTGGTTATGTCGGAAATGTTAAAGCAGGAATGGCCCCCGGCCAAAAAGTGTTTAAAACATTAGGCATGACCGGAATGCAAATTGTCAACGTAGAAAACGCTTGTTCTAGCGGACAAACAGCCCTTAATTTAGCTTATTCGGCTATAGCCAGTGGACAATATGATATGGTCATGGCTGTAGGATGTGAGAACTTGACCGGTGGTAGGACTAGCGGAGAGGCCTTGGCTCCCGATCAGGATGACATTGAAGGAATTTTGGGTAATGTTATGCCAGCAATCTATGGTATGCGGGCTAAGAAATATATGGAGCAATATGGCGCTACTCCTGAAGATTTGGCGCTTGTTGCGGTGAAAAATCATAAACATAGCTCATTAAATCCTTATGCGCAATTTCGTAATTTAGTGACTATAGAAGAAGTTTTGGCTTCGCGGATGGTAGCCGAGCCCTTCACTCTTTTGCAATGTTGCCCGATAGCAGATGGGGCAGCAGCAGCGGTTGTCTGTTCGAAAGAGAAGATGCTGCAACTGGGTGCTAAGGGAGTTAAAATTGATGCTTCGATTCTGGTTTCCGGTTTATTCAAGAATCAACCCAGTGATCTGACTGTTCCGGAAATTACCCAGAGAGCTAGTCGCTTAGCCTATGAAATGGCAGGCATGGGACCGGTAGATATCAATATGGTAGAGTGTCATGATGCGTTTACGATTGCTGAATTTCTCTACTACGAAACGTTAGGTTTCTGTGAAAAGGGTGAAGCTGCTTCCTTTATACGAAGTGGTGCAGCTGAATTAGGGGGCAAACATGTTTTCAGTGTCAGGGGAGGTTTACTATGCATGGGACATCCTCTAGGAGCTACAGGGGTTGCTCAGACAGTTGAAGCAGTATGGCAGTTGCGAGGGCAGGCTGGAGATCGGCAGATTCCAGGAGCAAAAACGGCTATGATCCATATTACTGGGGGCGGGGTATCTGGAATGGATAACGCTGCCTGCGGTGTACACATCTTTACAGTTTAGAAAACTATCAGTAGGCGAAAGGAGAACTTCTTATGTCGATTAAGGATAGGGTTGCCCTAATCACCGGCGCGGGAAGTGGGATCGGTGAGGTAGTCGCGAAGACCTTTGCACAACATGGGGCCGCGGTAATTGTTAATGATGTTAGTTCTGAACAAGCAAACCGGGTTGCGGATGAAATTACGAAGAGTGGTAACCGCGCCTTAGCGATCTGTTCAGATGTTTCCAAGAAACCACAGGTTACGGAAATGTTCAAAGCCGCAATGGATACTTTCGGTCGTATTGATATTTTGATCAATAATGCAGGCATTGATAAACCTAAGGGAATAGTCGGAATAGCTGAAGAGGACTGGGACAGGATTATCAATATTAACCTCAAAGGACAATTCTTATGCTGTCAGGCAGCAGCTGCCTCCATGAAAGCGCAAAACTATGGTCGGATCATTAATATCTCTTCTCGCGCTTGGTTGGGTGGAGTTGGGCAGACCTGTTACTCCGCTTCTAAAGGTGGAGTGGTAAGTTTGACTAGAACCTTGGCCCTGGAGTTGGCCAAGAATCAGATCACTGTCAATTGTATTGCCCCAGGAATTATTGAAACTCCTCTCTTTAGAACTCTTCCTGAAGATGCCATTGAGAGATTAATGAAGATGCAGCCAACTGGAAAGATAGGAAAGCCGGAAGACATTGCCTTAGGAGCGGAGTTTTTCGCAGATGACGACGCGAGCTATATCACTGGCCAGGTCATCTATATTTGCGGTGGCAAAAGCATTTACAGTTCACTTTCAGTTATGTAAAGAGGGGGGTGGCAGCATGCATTTTGATAAACGTGTGGCTATGATTACGGGTTCAGGCGGCGGAATCGGTGAGGGTGTAGCCAAAAAACTAAGCGAATTAGGGGTTAAAGTTGTTATTAACGACGTTGACCAGGCAAAAGTAGATCGGGTGGTTCAAGAAATTAACGATAATGGCGGGGAAGCGGTGGGCATAGTCGCTGACATAACGAAGCTCGATGAAGTGGAAAACATGTTCAAGGCTATCGTAAGTCGGTTTGGAAAAATTGATATATTGGTCAATAACGCTGGGATTGCCAAAGATAGGGCGCTTAGGAAAATGACTGTGGAAGATTGGGATTCGGTCATTGCCGTAAATCTCAAGGGACAATTTCTGACTTGCAAAATTGCTTCAGAATACATGCGTGAGCAAAGCTTTGGTCGGATCGTTAATATTTCCTCCCGTGCTTGGTTAGGCGGGCCGGGTCAGGCAAACTATTCTGCTTCCAAAGGGGGAGTTGTAAGTTTGACCAGGACCTTGGCTTTGGAGCTTGGTAAGAGAGGGATCACGGTGAACTGTATTGCTCCGGGTTTAATCGAAACGCCCTTGTGGGAGACCCTCCCAGATGATGTAAAGCAGCGGTTGTTAAAGGCGCAACCCACAGGCAAAATTGGTTCTCCAACGGATATAGCCCATGCAGTAGCGTACTTTGCTTCAGATGATGCGAACTATGTTACAGGACAGACTATTTTTGTTTGCGGTGGTAAAAGTCTGTTTGCTAATATCGGCTAAGTGGGTAGATATTCGAAAGGGGGGGGACTAGTGCAGAATAAAACAGCGGAGGGGACCGTTTTTAGTAACATGAGGATCGTCGAACTTGCTGGTGAATTAGGTGC
>NZ_JUEE01000245.1:0-19418 GCF_000802135.1 Desulfosporosinus sp. BICA1-9 | reverse complement strand
CGTGAGTCGCCTTACTTCGTTAGAAGCAGGTAGCACTCACGCCCCTTTCCAAACCGGACAGGGATCTTTCGACACATCCGGCTTTCACCCAGGCCAAAACATTCCGGTAAGATAGGCAAATAATCAATTCATGTTAAAAGTTTAAACTTTCAGTGGGTACTTTGCCAGATTACTCAGAAGACGGTTAAGATTCCTATCAGCTTCCAGTTTAGCGCGTTCTGTAGTAAGATACGGATTAAGCTGGGGGTGGCCTTTAATGTACTGGATGGGATAAAACCGCAGAGCTTGGAGCATCCAAGCCTTTTGCTTTTCTTCCGACCAAGTACCAAAGTTAATACCCTTATGGTGGCGGTTCATTTTGAAAACATCTTGATTGTAAGGATAGTAATGTTGTTTTAAAAACTTAGCTGTGGAGTATCTGCTGCTACCATAAATGAACCGCTTTGCTCGCCGTAAAACATGCCACCAAATAAAGAAATCCAGCTTCCGGAAGATGCGTTTGCTGTAGACCCGACGGTAATATTCCGCAAACCCTCTGAGCGCGTAGTTAAGTTTCATAATCCCCAGATCCAAATCCGTAGCAAAGAATGTTTGGGTGATTTCCCTGACCTTGTCCCGCAGTTTCCGGAGTGCCTTTAAGGTTGGCTTGACATGAACCGCGTCCGGGTATTTCCTAATATTAAACCCCAGGAAATCAAACCCCTTTTCGACCGGAGTGATGAGAGTTTTCTCCTCCGAAAGCTCTAATTTCAGGGTTTCCAAGAGAAATTTCGTGACCTCTTGTTTGACAAGTTCCGCCTGCCCCCGCGTGCCTTTAATAAGAATGCACCAATCATCGGCGTAGCGGCAGATAAAGATCTTTAGAGGAGCCTTTTATGGTGGGGATGCCAATCGCGCGCTTCTCGGTTGGATTTTTGGGAATGTAGATTCTTCTGACGGGCTGAGGTTTATAACACCTTCCTTTGATCTCTGCTAAAATCTGATTGATGAGGGAAGCTTTCTCGTCTTCCTTTTGATAGCTTCTGCTGGTCTTGCCATCGATGCCCGGAGTGCGTGCACCTTTATTCATGGCCATTCAAGATGAAAGCCGTGATTCTGAATAGGAAAAGAGGATAGACTGCCGGCCGAGGGACCTTGGCCGGCAGTCCAAAGGGAACGGTCAGGACCTCAGCTTGATTCAGGTCTTCCCTGGGATTGAGAATTGTTATTGTAAACTTCTTTCCTCCCTCGGTGGTAAAACGGGGGGGTACCATCTGAAAGAAAAATCATGTCCGAACCAGCTGAAGTTAACTGCTTCGGACATGATCTTAGCAGGGATTGTCACCAGATTCCCAAGTTTGGCAGGTGACCTGATGAGGTTATAGCCAAGCCTTCACCATTCTAAACCCGCCTGCGTATGCTGTCATTAAAGCTATTAAAAAGGCGGGAATCAAAATGGATGAACCCATCACGGAACGTACTCCCCTGGTCATCGCGGCTGAGATTAATAAGATTAAACAAGAGACTTCTAAATTCATGCTTACCAGTGCCATGGAGATCGGCAAGCGCCTGAAGGAGGCCAAGGACCTGCTCCCCCATGGAGAATGGGGAAAATGGCTGGTGGAATCGGTGAGCTATTCCCAGCGCACAGCCAACAAGCTGATGCAGCTTTTTAAAGAATATGGAGATAACCTATTTGCTGAGGTTGGCAGGTCAAATTCGCCAGTACTGGCGAATTTGACCTACTACCAGGCTCTTCTCCTGCTGGGAATTCCTGAAGATGAGCGGGAGAAATTTATCATGGAGCATCCAGCCTTTACCACGAAGTATGAAGAAAGATGCACCGCTTGCTGCCAAACTATCGCCGATACATTCCAGGAGCTGCTGGTAGCCCTCGGCCAACTGGCCAGACTTGATCTGGCAGTGAAGGAGAAATGCAGTAAAGACGCGAGCCAGCTTGCTGAATATATGGTGGAAAGGCTTAAAGAGTGGCCGCCTGTTCCCAGGACGAATATGAGGACAGTTGAAACCTATGCCACTCATGAAAGGTGGTAAATAATTCTAGATTTGATGCAATAATATAGATAGAGCTTAAGAGGAATGCATTGTACGCATTCCTACTGTTACACCTCATCTATATGATGCGAAGTGGGATGCAAATCTAAATCCAAAGGGACTACCGTTTGATGGAAGCCTCTGAATCTCGGGACGTCCGACATGACTGACAATTTAACCAGCAAATGAACGCACATAAACGCCCTCCCTTCGCCGATTAAAACGAAGGGAGGGCGTTAATAAAGACGTTGGATTAAAGAAGGACAATTTGTTCGCAAGATTATAATTGTACAGTTAAAGAATTTGTTCACAACGGCGAAATCAATACCATCAGAGGGAATGTAAACTGGATGAAGGTGAGACAGCAATGTATCGATTCCCCTTTGTTTGAGGACATTTCTAAAGTCTACCCTATCGTCGATGAGACGGGTAGTGATTCCGCGATGTTCGACAGCAGCCTAGAATTTCTTCACCTGACCGGAAGGTCGCTGCCTCACGCAGTGATGATGATGATCCCAGAACCCTGGGAGAAGAATGAACTGATGTCCAAAGAGAAAAAGGATTTCTACGAGTTCAACAATTTTATCATGGAACCTTGGGATGGCCCTGCCGCCATGGGGTTTAGTGATGGTGTGGTCATTGGCGGAGTACTGGACAGAAACGGACTCCGACCATCAAGGTATTATATAACTAAAGATGACAGGGTTATTCTGGCCTCAGAGGATAAGGTCTTCACCGCCGGGGATATGAGGAGAGGTCAGAGTCTCATCGTCTGGGCTCTCCAAGAAGGAAAGCTTGCCGCCCGGGAAGTTGATAAATACCTCATGGGTAAAAGTGTGATTAAATAAGTCTGGAGAGGCCAGCAACACTGAAAAATTGGTGTTGCTGGCCCTCTTGTTTTTTTAATGGTAGACTCTTTTTATTAGTTGGAAATAGATGAATTGAGTTAGTTTAAAATGGTCAGAAAGTGAAAGACAATCTATCGATCGCATTCAGCGCATTGAGGTGTAGAATCAATTAAGGAATAAATTACATATCTAAGAATAAAAGAATTTTACTGAAATAAAGCGAAATAGTTTTATAAGTTGATCACATTATCGTCACAAATTCCTAATAATTAAGAGAGCTTTTATCTGATCGTCGAAGACAACACCCAGATAATGATAAAAAACGAACCTTGCCGAACCTATCATCAACCATCGATTTTCTGAACATCTATCCCAATATCGATTTGCAGTATGAGGTGAATCCCCAAGATATCAAGGAAAATATCATTCTTAAGGAAAAAGTGGACAACCCTTTGTTTATCTTTAATCTAAATACAAAGGGCCTAATTCCAAAGCTTCTGGAGGATAACAGTATCGCATTTTATGATACCAATGACCCGGAAAAAACAATCTTTAGCATGGACGCTCCCTATATGTATGACGCTAAAAATGAACTAAACAATGACATCAAATTAACTCTGGAACCAGTAGGGAAGGGGTATAATCTAAAAGTCCAACCCAATCATGAATGGTTAAGCAGTGCGGATAGAGTATTTCCAATTATCATTGATCCCACCTTGCAGACAAAACAGGAAACGTCCAACATAACGGACAATCATGTTTCCGAAGGACTTCCGAACTCTAACTTCGAGAACAGCCATATGCTCAAGACCGGTAATTCGACCGGGGGAGTTCATCGTTCCTACATTAAATTTAATTTGCCAACCTTAACAACGTCAGATATGGTTATTAACGCGAATCTGTATATGTACCTGTTAACCGCCAACTCAGCCTTTAGACAGGTTAATGTCCACAAAGTCCAAGGCGACTGGAGCGGAAACTCAATAACCTGGAACAATAAACCTGCCTATGATACAAAAGTCGTCGATTATCAATTCGTAAAGGATCTTGAACCCTACTATACTTGGGATGTCACAAGCATTGTCAAAGACTGGTACACAACCGGGAACAATTATGGGCTAATGCTCAAAAACCACGATGAAGTAAACATCGGTTACACAGAATATGTTTCGGCCAATACAAGCAGTGCTTACACCCAATATAGGGCGAGTGTCGTCTTATCCTATATCAACAACTCCGGCTTGGAAAGTTACTGGACGTATCATTCCCAGGATGTCGGAAGAGCCGGAACAGGGTACGTCAATGATTATAATGGAAACGTCATATTCACTCATAATGATTTAGCGATGAATGGCAACAGGATGCCTGTATCTATAAACCACGTGTATAACAGCAATGATCAGGCGACCGACATTAAATACGGATCCGGCTGGAGACTTAACTTGAATCAAAGGATCGCCGAACAGAGCATAGATGGCGTCCAATATTATATCTATACCGACGGAGATGGCACCAAACATTATTTCAAATATGACGCATCGAGAAATGCTATTGTCGATGAATTAAGCCCCACAGACTATACCCTTATCAAAAATGCCAATGGCACTTATAATATCAAAGACAAAAAGAATAACCAGTTAAACTTCACAGCCATCGGAAGCGAAGGCGTAGGCTATCTGCTAACCATGATCGATTCAAATGGAAACACCCTGAGCTTAGGCTACAATGGCGTCATTCTCAACAGGATTATCGATGGAGCAGGCCGGGAAACAACACTTGACTTAACCCCTCAAGGCTATTTAATTGGAATTACCGATCCATCCAATCGGAGAACTAGCTTTTCCTATACCGGTGTCCAGCTTACCACCATCACCTATCCAGACGGCACAACGACCGAATATACCTATGATGTCTCCGATAAGCTAACTAGTGCAGCCTACAACAATGGGTATAAAATAACCTATGAATATTATACCGTTGCACCCTATCGAGCCAAAAAAATCCTGGAAACCCATGGCGACGGCACGTTAGGCAATGAGCTTAATATCTCATATGGGAATAACACCACCTTCTTTACGGACGTCAAGGGCAGAAAAAACACCTACCAGTTTAACTTCTTAGGCAATACGATCAATGTTAAAGATGCCGATGGCAACGCCGAGTATTACAAATACCTCAGCGGTGCTAATGCCAATAAGCTTTCCCTGGAATCTAAGCTGCAAAAGACTGTTATTAACATGCTAAAGAATCATAACATCGAACAAAGCAGCTCTTGGACTGCGAATGACTGGACCGGCTCGACAGGTTCCGGCAGTTTTACCACCGAAGAGAAGTATTTTGGTAATCAATCCTTGAAAGTGACGAAAACAAACACCTTAGCGAGACAATTCTATGAACAATTATTAACGCTTGAAAAAGGCAAGACCTACACCCTTTCCGGTTATACCAAAACCAATACTGTCAGCAGTACCAACCATAAAGGGGCAGCCCTATTTATCAATTACCAGGACAGTACCGGGGCCTGGCAGACGAAAGATAGTACCTATGTTAATGGGACAACCGGTTTTAACCGACAAGAAGTCACCTTTACGTTGCCTGCAGACGCAGCTTCCACGAGTGTATACGCCCGGGCAGGTATCATCGAAGAAACCGGCACAGCCTACTTTGACGCTCTGCAGCTTGAAGAAGGAACCATTGCCAATCGATACAATCTTGTTGAGAATTCCAGCTTTGAATTTAATACAGGTGACCCCTTGTTTTGGACAAAAAATGGTTCTACAGATGCGAACGACACTTCTGTAAATGTCGAGAAAGCCTTCGGGACCAGATCCGTAAGGCTAAACGGAGTTGCCGATAAAACTAAAGCGTTTTATCAGAACATCAATGTTTCAGGACAAGCTAATGATGTCTTTGTCGTCAGTGGCTGGGGCAAAGGGTCTTCGGTGTCCCTAACAAACGGCAGCGGCCGATACTTTGCACTCGATGTAGGGATCCATAAAACGGACGGAACCTATCAATGGGAAGTCGTCACGTTTAATGAAGACTCAGCTGATTGGCAATATGCCTCCGATAAAGTGATCGCCTCCGGGCCCTATACGGATATCGTCTATTATGTACTTTACTATAATCAAGCCAATACCGCCTATTTTGACGGATTACAGCTCTACAAAGAAGAGTTTGGCCAAAGCTACACCTATGACACGAACGGAAATGTCGTCTCCAGCGCAGACCTTGCCAAACAGCAATCCAGGTTTGAATACACTAATAACGATTTAACCAAAGCTGTTGATCCCAAAGGAAGCCAGTTTAAGTATACCTATGGCACCGACGGTAAACACAACCTGGAAACGGCTACCTCAGCAGAAAATGTCGTCTATTCCTTCACCTATGACAGCTACGGCAATCCTAAGACATCCAAAGTAGGGGACACCAGTCTATTCATTGACTCAACAGCTACCTATACAACGGACGGAAACTATCTCAAGACTCTAAAAGACAGCCAAGGAAACACAGTAACCTATAACAACGATTCCAGTAAGGGAACCCTGGACAGCGTAACCGACGCCAAGTCGAAGACAACCTCCTACACCTATGATCCGAATACAGACCAGTTAAAAGCAGCCTCTAAAACAGCCGATGGTCAAACGGTCTCCAACAGTTACACCTATGAAAACGACCGGATCAAAACGGTCACCAGTAACAACAACCAAGTGACCTATTCCTTTGACTATGACTCTATGGGCAACAACGCAGCGGTCAAAGTCGGAAACCAGCCTCTGATCACCAACACCTATGAACAATACAACTCAAACCGCAATACCGGGAATCTCCTGGAATCCACCTACGGTAACAACCAGAAAGTCGGCTCGGATTATGACATCCTGGATAGAGTAACAGCCCTCAAGTATGGCGGCGAGATAAAATTTAAGTATGCCTATGACGGAAATGGGAATTTAGGGATTAAAGAGGATTTGGTCAACGGAGTCAACTATAAATACACGTACGATTTTGCGAACCGATTGGGTAAAGTAACCGATAATCAAGGTAACTCCACCAACTATAACTATGACGCAAATAACAATCTAATCAAACTAACCGAACGATTCAGCTACATGACAGCAGCCCAAGATACAAGCAACTTGACGGGAAGATACAATGTTCCGGATTCAACGCTGGTCTCCTTAAACAAACCCGCCACTGCGTCATCCGTTGAAGCGGGCACCGTAACGGCAGACAAAACGGTAGACGGCAACACAGCCACTCGTTGGGCCAGTCAATACAGTGACCCACAATGGATCTATGTCGATTTAGGGACAACGACCAACATCAAGCGGGTTGTTTTGAACTGGGAAGCGGCTTATGCAAGGGCGTATAGTATTCAGGTTTCCAATGATGCGGTGAACTGGACGACGGTTTATAGTACCTCAAGCGGTGATGGTGGAATTGATGATCTCAATAACCTATCCGCCAGTGGCCGGTATGTCAGAATGTATGGAACTCAAAGAGCAACAAGTTATGGCTATTCACTCTGGGAATTTAGTGTCTATAAGAGTAATTTTGTCGCCTCCTCACAAGAAGCCTCAAGTGTTTCTGCCGATAAAGCCTTTGATAACAATCCCCAAACCCGTTGGTCAAGCCAGTATAGTGACCCGCAATGGATTTATGCCGATCTAGGCTCAACCAAGACCATCAAACGCATCTCCCTGGATTGGGAAGCAGCGTATGGCAAAAGCTATGATATCCAAACCTCCAATGATGCCGTAAACTGGACGACGATTTACAGTACAACCAGCGGAGACGGCGGGACAGATGATATCACAGGGTTAAATGCCAGCGCTCGTTATGTCAGAATGTATGGAAAACTAAGAGGAACCTCCTATGGTTATTCCTTATGGGAGTTTAATATTTACGGAAGCGATTCGATCATAACCCAATACGAATATGACAGGGACAACAGGCCTGTCAAAACTATCTTGAATAACTTGAAAAGCGTCAGCAACAAGTATGATGCTTTAGGTAGAGTTGAAAAAACGACGGTCGATACGTCAACGCCTTATATAACAAGCTATAATTATTTAGCAGGCATTAGTACTGGCTCTACAACGGCTAAAGTAAGTAGCATGATTAATGCTGGCAATTCTACAAGCTATACGTATGATCCAAACGGAAATATTGAGACCATAACTCAGGGTAGTAATGTCATCAAGTATTACTACAATGAGCTCAATGAATTAACCAGGGAAGACAACCAGGTACTCAACAAAACAATCGTTTATTCTTATGATGTAGGGGGAAACTTTTCAAATAAAGTAGAATACCCCTATACAACGGGAACACCGGGTACACCCACCAAAACGTACAGCTATGCTTACGATGACGCCAACTGGAAAGATAAACTCACCAGCTATGACGGTAAAGCTATAACCTATGATGCCATAGGTAACCCCCTGACCTATGACGGCTGGACCTATACCTGGGAAGCAGGGAGACAGCTCGCTACAATGTCGAAGACTGGGCAAAATTTATCCTTCAAGTATAACGATTCAGGAATCAGAACTCAGAAGACCGTTAATGGAGTTACTACAAAATATTACCTGAATGGTGACAAAGTAACCCTTGAGGATAACGGTACGGATAAGATATATTATAGTTATGGTGCTACCGGAAACCTTGTGAGTATGAATTTAAACGGCACAGAGTACTATTATATTCGAAATGCTCAGGGGGATATTATTGGGCTGTTCGACAGCACAGGAACGAAGGTTGTCGGCTACACCTATGATTCCTGGGGTAAGCTGATATCTACTACAGGCACATTAGCTAGCACAGTTGGAGCTAAGAATCCTTACCTGTATAGGGGCTATAGGTCTGATAAAGAGACTGGTTTGTATTATCTCCAAAGCAGGTATTATAGCCCTGAGTGGGGAAGGTTTATTAATGCGGATGGGATGGTAGGTAATTTTGGGGAATTGTTATCTACCAATATGTTCGCTTATTGCTTAAATAATCCAGTCAATCAAATAGACCCTAATGGCAAAAATCCTTTTGCTCTACTGATTGGAGCAGTTGCTGCAACTGTAGCATTTGAGGTCGTTGCGGTGGTTGCCGTAGTTGCAGTTGCTGTGGTTCTAACCGCAGTTTTAATTGATGAAATATCCGACAGATTTACTGCAGACAGTGATGAAGATATTGGGCAAAGTTCACCTGCTGTACCAGGGGCACCTGGCACTTATGCACCTGATAGGGCTTTGCCTCGAACAAAACATGGTGACTCAATCCCGGATAGTGATTCTCCACACACTCAACTTGGTAGGCGTACGGATGATGGACATACGTACAATCAAGGTAGAGAATGGGTTCTGCGACCGGATGGAAGGGGAATAACGGCTGATCATGATTGGGATTTTACCGACCATGGTGACCCGGAAAACCATACGAATCCGCATAAACACAAGCTTGAACCAAATAATCCCCAAAAGGCACCAAAAGGGGGATATAGAAGAGGTAACCCTATACCTTGGGATCCGAATGCATAAATGGAGGTGCAATTAGTGAAAGAACTAAGGATATTTGATAAAGTCCAGAATAAAGACTATCTAGTAAGCCTAGGTGAAATAATTAAAGTAATGAACAGAATTAATAGTTCTATTTTGCAAGGTGAATGGGAAATAGTACAGGGAGCTTATGGATATGGAGAAGTCATTTGTGAAATAGAAGATAGGCTAAACAAGGGGAAAAAATGTACGATTAAGTACGAAGAACTATTTCCGTTGCTGATAGAAGATGAGCAATACTTCTATAACGTAACACTTATGAAAGTTGGTTCAAACCTATCGCTAGGAATCTTTGATAGTTCATTTCTATTCCTTAGATGTGATGATCAGAAAATTTTACAGGAGGTAATGAGTAACTTTAAGAAAACTGAACTTGTTGATCGGCCATAACAAAGTCAATTAATTAAGCGAAATACACGTTGGGGGCCATCCCTTGCAAAGGCGTAACTTCCTCTCAAAGAACACGGGTCAAGTCTGCAAGGTCTTGGCTCTTTCTTCTAGGCGAACCCCTAGATAAGGTGGGGGCACCTCTTGCTGACCAGAGGTCGGGTCGGAAAAGGCCTTCGAAGTTCATCTTCGGGGGTCCTCTTTTCCTCCCAAAGGGGACTGGTAGTGCGCCACGAAGGGCGCATCATATAGTGGGTGGGATTCCCACTGAGTAAGATTTAGCAAATCACTCATAGCGAGTCTTGGACATTACCGGGTAACTTGTAATGTTAAGCGTAGACAGCAAGGTAGTAGGCCGAAAGCGTAAGCTGAAGGGATTGAGCCTCGATATCCCAAATCGGGAAGGTTGATACTTTTACCAGGGTAGAAAACAACACTAATATAGTCGTTATGCGAGAATATATTAGCTTCCCCGGGGTCGGTGACCTTGGCATGCTACACAGTGTTATGATGCGTCAACGTGGGAGACCCTAAGAGCTCTTTACACAGAGAAAGTAAGGCCAACAAGCGATAACAAAGTGAGGAGGCCGAATGCCTTAGGGAGTCAGATTACTGCATATTACTGATGAAGCGGGGTAATGCCTGTGGAGGGAAGGCGGTAACACGACATCGACCTTAAAAGAGAAACATAGACTATACACAGAGATAGGAGACCTATGGACACGAAACTTGCAAGGATAGCAGAGACAGCTAGAACGCGACCACAAGAAAAGTTTACATCACTAGCCCATCTTATCAATGAAGAGACAATAAAACAGTGCCATCAAGAAATGAATGGGAAGAAGGCAGCCGGTGTAGACGATGTGACCAAAGAAGAATATGGATCAAATCTTGATGCAAACGTCAAGGACTTAATCCATCGTATGAAACGGCAAGCCTACAAACCGCAACCTGTAAGGCGAGTTTATATACCGAAGCCAGGCAGTGACAAGAAAAGGCCGCTTGGAATTCCAGCCTACGAAGATAAGCTGGTCCAAGCAGCCCTTGCGCGAATACTAAATGCAGTATATGAGCAGGATTTTCTGGAATGCTCGTTTGGATTTCGTCCCAAGCGAGGCTGTCATGATGCATTAAAGGTATTAAACAAAATCGTTAACAACAGGAAGATCAATTATGTTGTCGATGCAGATATCCGAGCCTTCTTCGATCATGTAGACCATGAATGGCTAATGAAATTTATTCAACACAGAATAGCAGACCCTAATATATTAAGGCTAATCGCAAGATTCCTAAAATCTGGGATAATTGATGCAGGCATTATTTATGATACACCTGAAGGAACACCTCAGGGCGGAGTATGCTCCCCAATTCTTGCAAATGTATATCTTCACTATGTCCTAGATTTATGGTTTGAAAAGCGAATAAGAAAAGCCTGCAAAGGGTTAGCCTATTATTAATTAATACTGAACAAAAAAAATACAGTTAATGCTTTTTTTTGGAATATATAGTACCTTTATTTCATTATCATTATTAGTTGCTGCATATAAGATAGCAGAGGCAGAAATGAAAGTTCCTAGTTATTATATATCATTAACTATGACTGCTTATTTAATGATAAATATTGTAAGCATTTTAAATACTTTAAGGTTGATTAAGAGAGGGTATTTTAAAGTTAAAAGGAAGATGGAAAATCCTATGGGAATAATATTTGCAGCGGGTATACTTGGATTAGGAATTGGAAGATTATTAATTGGAAAAGTTAGTCAAGACTTGGTGGTTGCCTTATTAGTTATTGGATTGATGTTTTTTGGTTTTTTATTTTCAATAGGTACCCACAATATCTTAAAATATTATTATGCTAAGAAATTTCAATTTGAGGAATAAGTTATTGTACTATTACTTCAATTGCGTGGAATGATTCCAAATGACTAAATAAGTGAGCAGGGGCTAAATTCAGCGAAAGTAAATGTAAAGGGCTGGGCTGAATCAAGAAACCCGAAAATATTTAAAACAATTGGTCAACGGACGTAAAAAGTCTGTTGGCCTTTCTTTTTATATTTATGATAATATGGTAGTAGATGTTGGAAAAATAATTTGTATTCTAACGTGTCTAGCACCTACAACGGTGAGGGCTTAAGGGTAGCCAAAAAAGTCAACTGACCCAAATTGCTAAATATGTTTACGTCAGAGATAAAGTCGTCCTAGAACTAGACGGATCTGGTAATCAGACAGCCAGAGATGTCCAAAGAACCAACCTCAGAGACTTTGGAGGAAAGTGAATGAAAGAAAACTTTAAAACATTTTTATCAGCAGGAATTCCATTTGGAATTATTATGGGAGTAATTGTTGGGATTGTAACCAATTGTTATGTAGGTATTGTGGTCGGAACTTTTCTTGGGCTTATATTTGGATTGTTAATCAGTATTTTTGATAAGAAAATAACTTGGAGTAAACCTCTCACTTGGAATGATGCGTTCCTAGGTAACTTGGAATACTGAAGTAACTCTGAATAAAATAGCCATAATCATGCCCGGGACACGAAATAATGGGCCCCTATTAAAAAGAATTAGCTTACCGATCTATGACCTAAGCTGGTTTTGCTTTGGTCTGGTTTTCCGGTGTTCTGACTATGTTATAGCCTAATTTAGTAAGTCGGCGTACCATGAGTTCCTCAGTTGAGATTGATCTTCGCTTTTCAAGAAAGTCGGCACCTATTTCATTGTAAGGTTTTCCGGTTTCAAGAATATGATAGGCAATCACAAGAATCTTATGAGCTATTGCTGTGGCCACTTTCTTCTTACCCTTTCGTCCGACCATAGACCAGAATTTACTCCCCAGAAAGGTTCGTGTTCTGCTGGCTGCCCAAGCTGCTTCTAATGAGGCCGTCTTTAGAGCTTTATTGCCCATGGGCGTTCGGGTACTTTTTTTTTACCAGCGCTCTCGTTGTTTCCTGGACTTAATCCTGCCCACGAAGAAATATGAGCTTCTGAGGGAAAAACAGACATGTCTACTCCAATTTCTGCAAGGATTGATTGAGCTACATGCACTCCAACCCCGGGGATTGTATCAAGTAACTCAATTTCATTCTGATACGGGGCAAAATATTGTTCCATATCCAACTCGATTTCAGCAATCTGTTGTTCTAGGAACGTCAAATGATCAAAGGACCGTTTCATAATGGAGCGATGATGCTTGGTAACTCGCCCATTAAGTGCTTGAGTTAGTTCGGGTATCTTCGCTCGCAGCTGTCGTTTAGCTAATTCAGCGAGATGAGAAGCTTCGATGACTTCACTATCAATTAGCGCATTTAACATCAGACGACCTGAGACACCAAATACATCGGACATGTAAGTTGAAATCTTAATGTTGGCATCTTCAAGAATCTTAAGGATGCGATTTCGCTCAGAGGTTTCATACCCCTTCAGCTTTTTTCGATAACGTGTTAAATCTCGCAACTCCCGAATAGCTAGTGGGGCGACAAAACTCTTCTGAATCAAGCCGCTACGATGTAATTCAGCAATCCAGCGAGCATCATTTACATCCGTTTTTCGACCAGGCAAATTCTTGATATGCCTAGCATTGCCTAAGGTGATATCGCAAGTTGATTCTAAGATATTATGGATTGGTTTCCAGTAAACCCCTGTACTCTCCATAGCAACGTCCGTACATCCTTCTTGGGATAACCAGTCCTGCAAAGCAAGTAATCCGGATAATACCGTAGAAAACTCACGAATCTCAACCTTTGGTTTACATTCTAAAGGCCCCTTAATAATGCAGGCAACGACCATGGCTTGATGAACATCCAGACCAGCACAACACACACGCATAGCATCCAAAAAATATCCTTCCTTTCTAAGCAGGGCACAACCATCTGACAATCCGAAATTTGATATTTGTGCTCGTGGCAACAATAGTTTGTGCTCAAGATGGTCGTAATCAGTTTGTATGTCGGGGTCGAACGCCCATAAAAAAATCGACTTACCTGTCCTGCATAATCATATTATGGTGCAATGTGTGTCATCATAATCACGTTGTCAGGTTATTCACCCATTTTCATACTAGTTTGTGCCCCCAAGGGCGCATGGGAGTTTGTATTCATGCAAAGTAAAAAATTTAAAGGAAAAGGATTGGCAATAAATGTGGAAAAGAATATTATTATGGAAGATGTAGCTAATCATTTTATGGGAACTGAAAGCGTTGGTGGATGGCTTTATTTAACTAGTGAAGAAATTGTGTTCAAATCGCATAATATGAATAATCAAAAACATGAAACTGTAATTTCGTTAAAGCAAATTGCTGAAGTAAAAACTGTATTGACGGCTGGCTTTGTACCAAATGGTTTGAAGATTATAACCATTAGCGGTATAGTTGAAAAATTTGTTGTTAATAAACGAAAAATATGGATTCAAAAAATAAATGCTGCTATTTTATCTTCATGTTAACATGTTTCAATCTCAAGGTCGACGGACAAAAAGCCGGATGGCCTAGCATTTATTTATAACTCCTCTCATAATCATGAAAATGTACTTCTGAGGGGGTCGCTTCGTGCAAAGGGAATAGTCTTCTTAAAAGTATCTATGGAAGTAAACAGAGTCAAAACCAAGAGTTATACTTACCTTGATCCAGTCAGCAGCAAGTGGCTAACCATTATCTCCAAAGCCTACAAATATGACCAAAACGGCAACAAAATCAAAGAACTGGACGCCCTGGGCTACGAAGCAGGAACCAGCTCTACAGTCGATGCCAAAATCAACAGCGGCTATGGCACCCAATCCACCTATGACCCGGCCAACCGCGTCCTCGCAGTCCTAGACCCAGTCAGCAGCGAGCGCAGTCTGGCATTTACCACCCAATACGGCTATGATGGCATAGGTCGGAAAACAAGTCAGACCAATGCCAATGGCGTAATCACCGCCTACACCTACGATGATGCAGGTAACCTGCTCACCACCAAAATCAACAACCAAACCATCAAAACCAACACCTGCGACACAGCCGGCAACCTCATAAGCCAAACCGACGGTAACGGCAACACCATCTCCTTTGCTTACAACGCCTGGTCCAAGCCCATGCAAGCCACCTATCCCGGTGACACCACCATCCCAGCCAGCACAGTCACTTATCAATATGATACAAACGGTAACCTCAAGCAAAAGACCAACCCAGCCGGACCCGTGGATCTCTATACCTATGACAACCAAGGCAGAGAACTATCCCATACCGAGCAAAAAGCCGACGCCACCCAAAGTCTAACCACCTCCATCCGTTATGACAAAGCCGGCAACAAGCGCTTTCAAGTGGACGGCAACAACGTCACCACGGAAAACATTTACAACCAAGTAAATAAGCTCACCAGCAGCAAAATCACTGTAACCAATCTCAACAGTGTGCCTATTCTCCACGTCACCAGCTATGGTTATGATGCCGACGGCAACCAAACCACCAAAACCGACTGGCTGGGCAATACCTACACCAACACCTACGATCCGCTCGACCGGTTAATCCAAAAGCAAGACCCCTTGAACAAAAGTATAGAAAAATTGGTCTACAATCATAACAGTGTCCAGATCCAATCTACAGATGCCCTCAACCAAATAACCCAATACACCTATGACAAAAACAACCGCCTGCTCTCCACCATTGACCCCTTAAACCACACCAAGAGCCAGACCTATGACAATGTTGGTAATGTCAACACCACGACCGACGGGATGGGCAATGTCACTACCAACCATTACGATATATTTAACCGGTTAACATCTGTGGTTAATGCCAAAAACGAGACCACGAGGCAAAGTAGGCGTGAGTCGCCTTACTTCGTTAGAAGCAGGTAGCACTCACGCCCCTTTCCAAACCGGACAGGGATCTTTCGACACATCCGGCTTTCACCCAGGCCAAAACATTCCGGTAAGATAGGCAAATAATCAATTCATGTTAAAAGTTTAAACTTTCAGTGGGTACTTTGCCAGATTACTCAGAAGACGGTTAAGATTCCTATCAGCTTCCAGTTTAGCGCGTTCTGTAGTAAGATACGGATTAAGCTGGGGGTGGCCTTTAATGTACTGGATGGGATAAAACCGCAGAGCTTGGAGCATCCAAGCCTTTTGCTTTTCTTCCGACCAAGTACCAAAGTTAATACCCTTATGGTGGCGGTTCATTTTGAAAACATCTTGATTGTAAGGATAGTAATGTTGTTTTAAAAACTTAGCTGTGGAGTATCTGCTGCTACCATAAATGAACCGCTTTGCTCGCCGTAAAACATGCCACCAAATAAAGAAATCCAGCTTCCGGAAGATGCGTTTGCTGTAGACCCGACGGTAATATTCCGCAAACCCTCTGAGCGCGTAGTTAAGTTTCATAATCCCCAGATCCAAATCCGTAGCAAAGAATGTTTGGGTGATTTCCCTGACCTTGTCCCGCAGTTTCCGGAGTGCCTTTAAGGTTGGCTTGACATGAACCGCGTCCGGGTATTTCCTAATATTAAACCCCAGGAAATCAAACCCCTTTTCGACCGGAGTGATGAGAGTTTTCTCCTCCGAAAGCTCTAATTTCAGGGTTTCCAAGAGAAATTCCGTGACCTCTTGTTTGACAAGGTCCGCCTGCTCCTGCGTGCCTTTGATAAGAATGCACCAATCATCGGCGTAACGGCAGATAAAGAGCTTAAGAGGAGCCTTATTCCTGCGGTATTGATCAAGATCCTCATACCGACTGGAAATAAACTGATCTAGCTCATGCAGGTAGATATTTGCCAAAAGAGGAGATAGGATTCCGCCGGGAGGAGTGCCCAACTCCGTTCTCAATAGCTCAAGCTCCTCCAAAACTCCGGCTTTGAGCATCATGCGAATCAGTTTAAGGATGCGTTTGTCCAAGATATCCCGCCTGAGTAGAGACATGAGCTTGTCATGGTCAATCCGATCAAAGCATTTCCGAATATCCCCTTCAACTACCCAGTTATAGCCGTGAAGGCTGATCAGGGACTGCACTCGGGCTACCGCATGATGGGTTGACCTAAAGGGTCGGAAGCCATAGGAATGATGATGGAACTTTGCTTCGTAGATGGGTTCGAGTATCAGGCGAAGTGCTTCTTGGACTACCCGGTCTTTTATGGTGGGGATGCCAATCGCGCGCTTCTCGGTTGGATTTTTGGGAATGTAGATTCTTCTGACGGGCTGAGGTTTATAACACCTTCCTTTGATCTCTGCTAAAATCTGATTGATGAGGGAAGCTTTCTCGTCTTCCTTTTGATAGCTTCTGCTGGTCTTGTCATCGATGCCCGGAGTGCGTGCACCTTTATTACTCAAGACCTTCTCCAATGCAGAATACCATAACCTCCTGAGTCTTAAAATACCACTGATACGGGAGAAACGTTTGCCTTGCTTACTACGTAACGTCAGCAATTCCTGAATTCGTGAGAGCCAGCCTGGTCTACTCGAAGCGGCTGCAAGTGGGTAAGCGCAAAGGTTGAGCAAGCTTATAACTGGGTCAACGCGAAGAAGCGGAAGATTTATAAAACAGCTAAAGCAGCGCTCCAAAACGCCAAACAAAAGATGTTAAGCTTAGCAGATTCTGCAGCGGCTAAAGCCCAAGCAGCGGAGAAAAAGGTCGCTGAGGCGAAGCGTAAGCGGAAGAAAAGCTTAAGCAAATGGTGGAGGATGGTAAGGCAGCGTTCGAAGACACTGTTTCAGAAGACAAAGAACGAGCCCAACAAGCATTCGAAGCCATTAAAAGCTCAGGGATAGGCAATTATCAGGGGACGAGTAATGCTGATTATCTAGTTTCATCTGGAAAACAGCTTATACTAGGTAATTACACAAATGATGTAACTGGACTTGGAACAGCAGCCAATTAGGTACGAGTTTACTTGGAATAGATTTTCTAGGAGACTTCAGAGACTTATCTTATGATGTGAAGAGTTGGGAATGGTCTTGGAGCCATGTTGGAAAGACGACACTTGATGCAGCAGGTTTTCTCCCGGTGATCGGAGCTCTAAAATACACAGATGAAGCTGCGGCTCTACTAAAAGGGGGCGAGAGAAGCTGTTCAGGTGCCTGGTCGTGTCCAATCTCGAATTAACTTGCGCAATGGAAGTGTATCAGAAAATGCTGGATGGAATCATTTGGTCGATAGGCATTTCAATCCAACGAAAAATGCTTCACAGTTCACAGTAACAAAAGAAGAACTTAGGAGTATCCTTCAAAGTGAAATGCTTGTTAAAACACCAGTTAATCGAACCTTAGAAAGTACAGATGGACTTAGGTATGTGCGCGAAGTTAATTTAAATAATACTATAGGTATTGATAAATTTAGTGGGCAGCCTACTTCTGTAATGACTGTATTAACTGATATGAAAGGTAATCTCGTGACTGCGACACCGGGGGTAATAAAATGAAACTCATTGGAAGTAAAACTGAGAAAGAGTTTAGGGACATCCTAATTAGCTCGCATAAGGCTCTTTTTAAAGACAAACTGGATCCAAGATTGTTAGCCGCATTAAAAACTAATTTTCCTAATATGAAGACAGCATATTTTCTAAATCATACTCCAGAGCAAGGCGAAGACATTTATCTAATGCTTGTTGATACGTGTAATATTGTTAATATCGAACTTGATCGATTTAACTCAAGTTCAGAGCCATTGGTAAAGACGATATCAATGGAGCAGTATAAGAAAGGTCTTAGCAAGATGGGACAAATAAAACTTACAGTAGCCATCGATTTAACGCAAAAAGATTTAGTATGAGAATACTGCAAAATGTACGGAAAAAATAATAGTTCGAGCTGACTTCATTATATTAATTCTGCAGTCAGTTTCCCGGAACAATCACTCTAACAAATCGATGTTGTACAAGGGTCCAGCGAAAAGTCAGCTGGACCCATTCTTTTGCGCGAATTCAGCTACGTTTTGCAGCGAGCACGTAAATAGGGCAGCCAATGAAGTTCCGCTGGTCAGGCATAGGCGTACGTGATGCCAACCCTACCGCTGAAGAAAGCAGTGTGATAATATGGTGGTAGATGTTGGAAAGACAACTGCCACCACCTAAAATGCTATTACAGTTTTACACCTAAGGGGGCGGGTGAAGCTGGACGGTCCAATGCACAGCTCGTACAAGAAATTGCTACAAGAGCAGAAAAAAAGGTAGGCGAAACAGGGAGCGTAGCTGGTACAAATAAGCATACCTATGCAAGAGACTTACTAGATAGGTATCAAAACATGTATGGGAACAGAGAGTCTAAACTATATAAAAAGGCTGGTGTAAAATCTAAATCAGCAACCTCATCGCAATATTCATAGAACAAGTTGCCGCTGGCTCTACTATCCTTGTTTTCACGGTTTTCTACTGCCAACATCATATAGCGAATGCAAACCAAGGTGGTATGCGCTGTCATCGAGTCATAACTGCGACACTGAACTTCTTTTGCCAAACGGAGAAAAGATTTACACATCTTAAAGTAAACTTCGATGTCCCAGCGTAAACCATAAATGCGAATTATCTCTTTCTTGGTTATCTCAATATCCGTTGATAACCATGATTTGATAGGTTTATACCCAAGCCTTCACCATCCGAAGCCCGTCTACGTATGCTGTAATTAAAGCT